>JBEGLK010000160.1:0-5232 GCA_041183605.1 Pseudomonadota bacterium | reverse complement strand
AAAACTCATGCGCGGCCTCCACGGTGAGGTCGAGGATTTGCGCGATGTTCTTGCCTTTGTAGAGCACCTCCAGGGTTTCGCGGTTGTAGCGCTTGCCCAAGCAGACGTCGCAAGGTACATAAACATCGGGCAAAAAGTGCATCTCGACCTTGACCATGCCGTCGCCTTCGCAGGCCTCGCAGCGGCCACCGGCCACGTTGAAGCTGAAACGCCCCGGACCATAGCCGCGTTCACGCGCGGTCGGCACCTCGGCCATGAGTTCGCGGATCGGCGTGAACAGGCCGGTGTAAGTAGCCGGGTTGCTGCGCGGTGTGCGGCCGATCGGCGATTGGTCGACGTTGATGACTTTGTCGAAATATTCAATGCCTTCGATGGCCTGGTGTTCGGCCGGGTCGTCATGGGCGCGGTAAATGGTGCGCGCCACCGCCTTGTAAAGCGTGTCGTTCACCAGGGTGGACTTGCCCGAGCCCGAAACGCCGGTGACGCAGGTGAACAGACCCACCGGGAAAGCAGCATCGACGCCCTTGAGGTTGTGGCCGCAGGCGCCCATGACCTTGAGCGCCTGCAGCTCACCGAGCGTTGCGTTGTGCTGCGCCTCACGCTCGGCCCGGCGCACTGCGGCAGGGCTGGGCGCAAAGCGGTTGGTCTTGCCGGCGTTGAAGGGCTTGGGGGCTTGTGTCGGCAGCCAGGCGGTGCGCGTTTTCGGCACCGTAATGCTGCGTGCGCCGCTCAGGTATTGGCCGGTCAGCGAATCTGCTGTGGCGCTGACCTGGTCAAAATTGCCCTGTGCCATGACCCGCCCGCCATGCAGTCCTGCACCCGGACCCATGTCGATGATGTGATCGGCGGCGCGCATCATGTCTTCGTCGTGTTCGACCACCAGCACGCTGTTGCCGATGTCGCGCAGGTGTTTCAGGGTGTCGATCAGGCGGTCGTTGTCGCGCTGGTGCAGGCCGATGCTGGGCTCGTCGAGCACATACATGACACCGGTGAGCCCGGAGCCAATCTGGCTGGCCAGGCGAATGCGCTGCGATTCGCCGCCGCTGAGGGTTTCGGCGCTGCGGTCCAGGCTCAGGTAGGTCAGGCCGACGTCGTTGAGAAATTTCAGGCGCAGGCTGATTTCACGCACCACCTTGGCGGCAATGTCGCCTTTGGCGCCGTGCATGGTGAGGGTCCTGAAGTAGGCCAGACATTCGGCCAGCGTGTAGTGGCTGAGCTCGAAGATGGCCCGGGCTTGCCCCCCTTCGCCAATCCGGACATGGCGCGCTTCACGCTTGAGGCGGCTGCCCGCGCAGTCGGGGCAGGGCTGGATGCTGCGCAAGCGCGCCAGGTCTTCGCGCACCACGGCCGAGTCGGTCTCGCGGTAACGCCGCTGCATGTTGGGGATGATGCCCTCGAATGGGTGTTTCTTGCTGACTTTTTTGCCGCGCGAGGTGCCAGAGTCCATGACGTAGCTGAACTTGATTTCTTCCTCACCTGAGCCATGTAGCACCGCGTGTCTGATGCTGTCTGGCAAAGACTCGAAAGACTGATCGATGTCAAACTTGTAGTGTTCGGCCAGACTCTCCAACATGGCAAAGTAGTAGGCGTTGCGCCGGTCCCAGCCCTTGATGGCACCGCTGGCCAGGCTCAGCGATGGGAACGCCACCACCCGGGCCGGATCAAAAAACTCCTGCTGGCCGAGGCCGTCACAACTTGGGCAGGCGCCCACCGGCGAGTTGAACGAAAACAGGCGTGGCTCCAGCTCGGCAATCGAATAGTTGCAGGCCGGGCAGGCAAACTTGGCATTGAACAGGTGTTCTGCCGCACCTTCCATCTCGAACGCGATGGCGCGCCCGTTGGCCACCCGCAAAGCGGCCTCAAAGCTCTCGGCCAGGCGCTGTTTCAGGTTGTCGTAGTCAGAACGATCGGCACCGGCATCGAGTTCGGGGTGGCGCACCTTGACGCGGTCAATGACCACGTCGATGTCGTGTTTCTCGGTTTTCTTGAGAACCGGCAGCTGGTCAAATTCATAAGTCTGGCCGTTCACCCGAAAGCGCACATAACCTTGCGCCTGCATGTCGGAAAAAACGTCCAGGAACTCGCCCTTTTTTTCGCGTGCAATCGGCGCCAGGATCATGAGCCGGGTGTCTGCCGGCAAGGCCAGCACGGCGTCGACCATTTGGCTCACCGTTTGCGACTGCAGGGGCAAGTTGTGCTCCGGGCAGTAGGGCGTGCCAGCCCGTGCGAACAGCAGGCGCAGGTAGTCATGGATTTCGGTGACCGTGCCCACGGTCGAGCGCGGGTTGTGGCTGGTGGCTTTTTGCTCGATCGAGATGGCGGGCGACAGGCCTTCGATCACATCGACATCGGGCTTGTCCATGAGCTGCAAGAACTGCCGCGCGTAAGTGGACAGGCTTTCCACATAACGCCGCTGGCCCTCAGCATACAGTGTGTCAAAGGCCAGGCTGGATTTGCCCGAGCCCGACAGCCCGGTGATCACCACCAGCTGGTTGCGCGGAATATCGAGGTCGATATTTTTCAGGTTGTGGGTGCGTGCGCCACGGATACTGATGGTCTGTGCCTGCAGGGCTGCGCCCAGATATTTGCCATCGCTGGCTTGGCTCAGTGGACCGACGTCTGAAGTGTTCAAGGTGGAGAGGCTCAAAAAATACGGCAAAAACGCGCAGGACAACCCGGCATGATAGCCAAAGGAGCCCAAGCGCGGTGTTGGGCCAGCCGTGCCCCGGTTCAGAATCGGGGACAATCCAGCGCTTGCAACCCGATTGGGTTGGCCTTGAGATTTCGGAGAAACCCTTGTCAGATGTGAATGCACCCCCGGTGTCTGCCAGCGTCAAGACCTCAACCGCCATGACGGCGCTGGAATTGCGCGCCAGTTTTTCCCTTGCTTCCATTTTTGCCCTGCGCATGCTGGGCCTGTTCCTGATCTTGCCGGTGTTTGCCATCGAGGCGTCCCGTTATCCGGGTGGCAATGACGCTGCCATGGTGGGCTTGACCATGGGTCTGTATGGCTTGACGCAGGGCATGCTGCAGTTCATGTATGGTCTGGCATCGGACCGGATTGGCCGCAAGCCCGTGATCGTTTTTGGTCTGTTGGTGTTTGCGACCGGCAGCCTGCTGGCGGCTTGGGCACCGTCACTCAGCTGGCTGGCGCTTGGCCGGGCGGTGCAGGGCGCCGGCGCTGTGTCGGCTGCGGTGACAGCGCTGCTGGCTGACCAGACGCGTGATGTGGTGCGCACCAAGTCGATGGCGATGGTGGGAGCCAGCATTGGCCTGATGTTTGCCTTGTCATTGGTGGCGGCGCCGCTGCTGGCGAGCTGGATTGGTTTGGTGGGTATTTTTGCCCTGACCGGGGTGCTGGCGCTGTTGGGCGTGGTGGCCGTGATCTGGTGGGTGCCGCCTGAGCCTTTGCAGCACAAGGACCAGCCGCGCGGGCGCGTGGCCGATGTGTTGCGTTCTCCGGCCCTGTTTCGGCTGAATTTTGGTGTTTTTGTGTTGCACGCGGTGCAGTTGGCCATGTGGCTGGCACTGCCTGCCATGCTGGTCAAGGCAGGTTTGCCGCGGCAAGACCATTGGCAGGTGTACCTGCCGGCCGTGCTGGGCTCGTTTGTGGTGATGGGTGGCAGCCTGTTCCAGCTGGAAAAAAGGGGTTATTTGCGCGCTGTGTTTTTGACCGCCATCGGCTTGACGGCGCTGGTGCAGACCGGGCTGTGGTGGCTGGTGGATGCCACGCCGGGCATTGGCTTGTTGGGTGCCCTGCTGTTTGTGTTTTTTTATGGCTTCAATGTGCTGGAAGCCAGCCAGCCCAGCATCGTGTCGCGTCTGGCGCCACCGGCCAGCCGGGGTGCGGCCATCGGGGTGTACAACACGCTGCAGTCGCTGGGCTTTTTTGCCGGTGGCATGGGTGGCGGCTGGCTCATGAAACATGGCGGCGCCAGCGGCCTGTACGCGGTTTGCGCTGGTCTGATGGTTTTGTGGCTGTTGGTGGCCTGGCCGATGCAGGCGCCGCTGGCACGCGGTCATTGAAATCCGCCAAAAGCCGGATAAACTGAAATATTAAAAGGAGCAGGCATGGCCTCAGTCAATAAAGTGATTCTTGTGGGCAACCTCGGACGTGATCCGGAGGTGCGGACTTTCCCCAACGGCGATCGGGTGGCCAACGTCACCATTGCCACGACCGACCGCTGGAAAGACAAACAGAGCAACGAAATGCGCGAGGCCACTGAATGGCATCGTGTGGTTTTTAATGGCCGACTGGCAGAAATTGTGGAGCAATACCTGCGCAAGGGTGCCCAGATTTATGTCGAAGGCAGCTTGCGTACTCGCAAGTGGACCGACAAGGACGGCATTGAAAAATACACCACCGAGATTCGCGCCGACCAGATGCAAATGCTGGGCAGCCGCCAGGGCATGGGCGAGCCAAGCCATAACGACGATGACGGTGCTTACGGCCGTCCGGCAGCCGCTCCGGCGCGCGCCGCGGCACCGGCCCGGGCTCCCGCCTCTGCCGCGCCTGCGGCCCGCCCACCCAGCGGCTTTGACGACATGGACGAC
This sequence comes from Pseudomonadota bacterium, assembly GCA_041183605.1. Taxonomy (GTDB): domain Bacteria; phylum Pseudomonadota; class Gammaproteobacteria; order Burkholderiales; family Burkholderiaceae_C; genus Rhodoferax. The sequence goes on along the minus strand of JBEGLK010000160.1, from coordinate 678 downwards.
GATATTCCGTTCTGACACCCGCTTGAATTGATGCTGTAAACACAGGAGGTCGACAGTGGACTTGATGTTGAAGGGACGCCGTTGCCTGGTCACGGGTGCCAGTGCTGGCATTGGCGCGGGCATTGTCAAGGAACTTGCCCGCGAGGGGGCTTGTGTGGTGGCCACGGCGCGTCGCAAGGATCGCCTGGAGGCGCTGGCGGATGCATTGGATCGCGAGGGTTTACCGCGTCCTATCCTGGTGCCGGGCGATCTCACCGATGCCGAGGACATTCGACGCATTGCCCGGGAGGCCGCTGACGCTGTGGGCTCGATCGAGGTGCTGGTGAACTGCGCCGGGGGTTCCAGGCCGGTCGCGGTGGAGGCCGGTGACGCGGAATGGGACGAGGCTTTCAATATCAACTTTACGGCCGGACGACGGCTGACGGCAGAAGTGTTACCGGCCATGCGTCAGGCGCGCTGGGGCCGCATCATCAACATCACCGGACTGATGGAGCCGCGTGAACTGAATGCGGCCATCGCTGCCAAGGCGGCCTTTCACCTGTGGGCCAAAGGCTTGTCACGCATTGTGGCGGCCGAGGGCATCACGATCAACAGCATTCCGCCGGGGCGCATCGACAGCGAGCAGGTGGATCGCCTGTTTCCGTCGCAGGAACGCATTCGTTTCATTGAGCAGAACAT
>JBEGLK010000159.1:0-5597 GCA_041183605.1 Pseudomonadota bacterium | reverse complement strand
CACGGCGCCCTTGGTGGTGCAGTCTTTCCACAGCACCGACATGAACAGCACCGGGAAGTTGGCCGAAGCAGCAATCGCAAAAGCCAGCGACACCATGAAGGCGATGTTTTGCTTCTCGAATACGATGCCCAGCGTTACGGCCAGAATGCCCAGGCCGATGGTGGTCAATCTAGAGATACGCAACTCGTCAGCACTGTTGGCCTTGCCTTGTTTGATCACGGTGGCATAGATGTCATGGGACACGGCGGAAGCACCCGAGAGGGTCAGGCCGGCAACCACAGCCAAGATGGTGGCAAAAGCCACGGCCGAGATGAAGCCCAGGAACACGTTGCCGCCCACGGCGTTGGCCAGGTGAATAGCCGCCAGAGGAATTGCGGGTTGGTCAGCACAAAGGTGATGGCGCCAAAACCGATGATGAAGGTCAGCAGGTAGAAGTAACCAATCCAGCCGGTGGCCCACATCACAGAGGAGCGCGCTGCCTTGGCGCTCGGCACCGTGAAGAAACGCATCAGGATGTGAGGCAGACCTGCGGTACCAAACATCAGCGCCATGCCGAAGCTGATCGCAGAGATCGGGTCTTTCACAAAGTTGCCCGGGCCCATGATGGACGAGCCGATCTGGGCTGCGGCTGTGGCGACCTTGCCATCTTTCAGGGCCAGGTCGGTCTTGATCTGTACAGCGGCAGCAAACATGGATTCAAAGCTGAAACCGAAGTTCCACATCACCGAGAGCGCCATGAAGCTTGCGCCGCCCAGCAACAGGCAGGCCTTGATGATTTGCACCCAGGTGGTGGCAGTCATGCCGCCGAATAACACGTACACCATCATCAACGCGCCGACGATGATCACCGCGATGTAGTAGTCCAGACCGAACAGCAGTTTGATCAACTGACCAGCACCAACCATTTGGGCAATCAGGTAGAACGCCACCACGACCAGGGTACCGGAGGCCGCAAAAATGCGGACCGGTTTTTGCTCGAAGCGGAAAGCGGCCACGTCAGCAAATGTGAATTTGCCCAGGTTGCGCAGACGCTCGGCCATCAGGAAGGTGATGACAGGCCAGCCCACCAGGAAGCCGATGGAGTAGATCAGGCCATCGAAACCGGTGGCCATCACAGCCGCCGAAATACCCAGGAAGGAGGCTGCCGACATGTAGTCGCCGGCAATGGCCAGACCGTTCTGGAAACCGGTGATGCCGCCACCAGCGGTGTAGAAGTCAGCTGCAGACTTGGTTTTGGCTGCCGCCCACTTGGTGATGAACAGCGTCGCAATCACGAAAGCGATGAACATGCCGATGGCTGTCCAGTTGGTGGCCTGTTTGGTTGCCTGTCCCAGATCAGCGCCGGCCGCGAGGGCACCGAATGAAACACCGAGCAGGGAGAGGAGCGCAATGGCGCTCTTGCTTGTATTGTTAAGGGTCATTTCAGTACCGCCTTGGTGATTGCTGCTGTCAGGTCGTCGTATTCGCTGTTGGCGCGCTTCACATAAATTGCCGTGATCACGACCGTGAACACAATGACGCCAAAACCGATGGGAATGCCGACCGTCATGACGCCGGCCCCGAGCTTCTGCGAGAGGAACTCCTTGTTGAAGGCCACCAGCAGAATGAAGCCGTAATAAACGATCATCATGGCCCAGGTGAGGATCCAGCCGAAGCTGCTTCTCTTGGCCTTGAGTTCCTGGTATTGAGGGTTACTGACTACCCTCTGTATCAAGTCGTCTTGCATAAAAATGTCTCCTAATAAATTGCGACGAGAGCGAGGCTAAGTGAGAGTTCTTACCGATTGCTGACCGAAGTTTGATATGCCGCAAGTTTGGCGACAGGTGGCTTGATTCGGGGGGGCTATTGCTGACATTTCATCGTCGGTTGTGGTGCCATATGTTCATATGAATTCATGGTGTGCTATTAAAAACGAAGCTATTAATCCAATGTTTAAATGGTTTTAAAGGCATTTGTTTAGATGAATGTTTTTTGCCATGACAGTCTTCCGGTCATTTGCTGGGTGCGCAAGGTTTGAGGTGTAGGTGTTTTCCCTTGGTTTGCGCGCAAAACCGTCATCGCGGTTTTTTTGATTAAAGTTGGTCCTGTTTTTGGATGGCTTTAACTTCACAATGGGGCTGGCGCTATGACCCCGCAACCAGGAGCTTGTCGTGTTTGATCAACTTGATTCGCAGCGCTTGCTGGCCATTTTTTTCGCGGGTGGACTGCTATTTAATTTCCCGCTGCTGGCCCTGTGGGACAAGGACCTGACCGTGCTGGGTGTGCCCTTGTTTCCGGCGGCTTTGTTCACGCTCTGGTTATTGGTGATTGCTGCGATGGCCTGGCTCATGGAGAAGCCGGGCCGGGCGGACCAGGACGATTGACCATGTTGTCGCCTTCGCTTGTCATTGGTGCGGCGTTTGGTTATTTGCTGCTGTTGATCGCCGTGGCCAGTTTTGGTGACTGGCGGGCGGCACAGGGCCGGTCCATCATTGCCAACCCCTGGACCTATGCCTTGTCGCTGGCGGTGTATTGCACGGCCTGGACCTACTTCGGCAGTGTTGGGCGCGCGGCCTCGGGTGGCGTCTGGTTCTTGCCGATTTATCTGGGGCCGACGGCGGCCATGACGTTGGGCTGGCTGGTGCTGCGCAAGATGATTCGCATCGCCAAAACCTACCGCATCACGTCGATTGCCGACTTTATCGGCAGCCGTTATGGCAAGAGCCCGCTGCTGGCAGGCCTGGTCACGTTGATTGCAGTGGTGGGGATCATTCCCTATATCGCCTTGCAACTGAAGGCGATTTCTGCGGGTTATGGCTTGCTCACGGCGAGCTCGTTGAGTGAGGTGCCCGCGCCGCAACACTGGGCGCAGGACAGCACGTTTTACATGGCGTTGGCGCTGGCCGGATTCACCATGGTGTTTGGCGCGCGGCATCTGGATTCGGCAGAACGCCACGAGGGCCTGGTGGCGGCAATCGCCTTCGAGTCGGTGGTCAAGCTGATTGCTTTTCTGGCAGTGGGCCTGTTTGTGGTTTATGGCATGTTCAACGGCTTGGCCGACGTGTTTGCGCGGGCGCACGCGGTGCCTGACCTGGCCAAATTGTTGCGACTCGAACAGGGCGGCAGTTTTGCCTGGACGCAGTGGTTTGCGATGAGTTTGTTGTCGATGTTTTCGGTGATCTTTTTGCCGCGCCAGTTTCAGGTGATGGTGGTTGAAAACGTGCGCGAGAGTCACCTGCGCCGGGCAGTTTGGGTCTTCCCGCTCTACCTGCTGGCCATCAATCTGTTTGTCTTGCCGATCGCCCTCGCCGGTCTGTTGTATTTCGGACCGGGCAAGATGAATGCTGACAATTTTGTGTTGTCTTTGCCGCTGGCCGCGGGCCAACCGGCGTTGGCCCTTTTTGCGTTCATTGGCGGTTTGTCGGCGGCCACGGGCATGGTGATCGTGGAAACCATCGCGGTGTCCACCATGGTTTGTAATGAGCTGGTGATGCCGCTGCTGCTGCGCACCCGCCATTTCAGATCCGAGGCCGAACACGACCTGACAAGGGTGTTGCTGATGATTCGCCGGGCCGCCATCTTGGGGGTGCTGGTATTGGGTTATGTGTACTTTCATCTGGCGGGTGAGGCCTATGCGCTGGTCAGCATTGGCTTGATCAGTTTTGCCGCCGTGGCCCAGTTTGCGCCGGCGGTGCTGGGTGGTCTGTACTGGAAGGGGGCCACACGTATGGGCGCCCTGGTGGGGCTGCTCGCGGGCTTCGTGATGTGGTGCTACACGCTGATGTTGCCGTCCTTGGCCAAGTCCGGCTGGCTCGACGATTCGTTCTTGATGCAGGGTTTGTGGGGTCTGGGCTGGTTGCGACCGGAGCAGTTGTTTGGCTTGCCCGGGCTGGACAACCTCACACACTCGCTGTTCTGGAGCTTGCTGGCGAACGTCGGGGCCTATGTGGGCTTGTCGCTGTGGCGTGCACCCAATGGCCAGGAAGCCAGCCAGGCGCTGCTTTTTGTCGACGTGTTCGAGCGCACCAGCACGGCGCACCCGGTGTTTTGGCGCGGCCGTGCCACGGTGCCCGATCTGTTGCGCTTGTGTGAACGGTTTTTGGGTGTGGGCAAGGCGCGCGCCCTGTTTTCGGCTTATGCGAAGCAGCGCGGGCTGCGGGGGCTCAAAGACATCACGCCTGACGCGCAACTGGTGCAGTTTGTCGAGACCCAGTTGTCAGGCGCTGTGGGCAGTGCCTCGGCGCGGGTCTTGGTGGCCAGCAGTGTCGAAGAAGAGACCCTGACGCCAGACGATGTGCTGCGCATTCTGGACGAAACCTCCCAGCTGCGCGCGCATTCGCTCGAACTTGAAGAGAAATCGGCCTCGCTGGAGCGCGCCACCAGCGAATTACGCGCTGCCAACGATCAGCTCAAGAGCCTGGACCGGCTCAAGGACGATTTCATGTCCTCGGTGACCCACGAATTGCGCACGCCATTGACCTCGATCCGGGCGCTGGCCGAGTTGATGCGCGACGACCCGGCAATGGAGGAGGCCCAGCGTTGCCAATTCATTGCCATCATCGTGAGTGAAACGGAGCGTCTGTCCAGGCTGGTGAACCAGGTGCTGGACATGGCCAAGATCGAGTCGGGCCATGCCGAGTGGCATAACACCGAGGTGGATCTGGGCGCTTTGGTGCAGCAGGCGGTGGCGACCACCTCGGAGTTGTTTCGTGAGCGACAAACCCAGGTGCAGCTCACCTTGCCGGAAGCGCCACTGGTCTTGATGGCCGACGCCGACCGGTTGACCCAGGTGATGCTGAATTTGCTGTCGAATGCGGCCAAGTTTGTGCCGGTGCCTGGCGGTCGGGTTGATGTAAGCATCAGCAGCGACGATCGCGGCGTGACGGTGGCAGTCAAGGACAACGGCCCGGGTGTGAGCGCACAACAACAGGCGCTGATTTTTGAGAAGTTCCGTCAGGGCGGGGACGCTGCCAACCGGCCGCAAGGCACGGGCCTGGGCCTGCCCATCAGTCGCCAGATCGTGGAGCATTTTGGCGGCAGGTTATGGCTGGAGTCACAACCCGGACAGGGGGCAAGGTTTGCTTTTTACCTGCCCTTCCGAACATAAAAGAGGAGACCGAGATGAGTCCAAAGATACTGGTGGCCGACGACGAGCCCAACATCGTGATTTCGCTGGAGTACCTGCTCAAGCGCGAGGGTTACACCGTGGTGATTGCGCGCGACGGCCAGGAGGCGGTGGATGCCATCCTGCGGGAACAGCCCGACCTGGTGCTGCTCGATGTGATGATGCCCAAGAAGACTGGTTTTGAGGTGTGCCAGGAAGTGCGCGGCCATGACTCGGTGCAGGGCACCAAGATCCTGATGCTGACGGCAAAAGGGCGCGATACCGACGTGGCCAAGGGCCTGGCGCTGGGTGCCGATGACTACATGACCAAACCTTTTGCGACCCGTGAGCTGGTGCAAAAGGTGGCCGACATGTTGGGCAAAGTTGCATGAACCGGTTCAGGATCGATCGACGGATGATGCTGGCGATTGCCGTGATCGGCATCGCCACGCTGGTCTGGCTGCTGCTGACCATCGGTCTGATCGCGTCGACCCTGGAGCCTGAACAACGCACG
>JBEGLK010000158.1:0-5235 GCA_041183605.1 Pseudomonadota bacterium | reverse complement strand
TCGCCTCGTTTGACTTGCAGCGTCAGGTCTTTGACGACGTGTTTGCCACCAAAGCGTTTGTTGAGTTGGTGAACATCGATGACCCATTCGGTGTTTGGCATGATGCTCAGGGCGGCAAGCGCACCGTCACAGGCAGGCCCGGCGGAAGTTGGTAGGCGCCTGGGCCGGGGCGTGCGTCCACACGGAACAGGAGTTTGTGGCGTTGCTCTTTGCTGTAAATGACGGGTGGGCTGTATTCTGCGCGCGGATAAATGACTTCAATCGGGGCTACCAGGTTCACGGGGCAAGCATCGCAGCTGATCTGAACCTGCTGGCCCACGCGGAGTTTGGTCAGCACGGTCGCAGGCACAAAAAAGCGTATCAGTCGCCCGGTGTCGGGCAACACGCTGGCCACCGGTTTGCCGGCAGGTACCCATTCGCCGACGCGAAAATAGAAGTCCACCAGTTCGCCCGTGGCTTCAGATTTGGCGCTGCTGTGGTCGACCAGCCATTGTTTTTGCGCCGCCAATGATTGCGCCGCCTGGTATTCTGCTTTGGCAGCAGACCGTTCGGCCACCCTGCCAATCGGCTCGTGTGCGAGTTGGAGGGCGGCTTGTGCAGATTCCCATTGCGCCTGCGCGAGCTTTTGTTGATTGCGTGCTTCGTCCACCACAAGCTCGGAGACAAAATTTTGAGCAGCCAGTTGTTCCTCGCGGCGCAGTCGGCTGTTGGCCACGTCGAGTACCGAGCGCGCCGCTTGCAGGTTGGCTTGCGCGCCGGTGATTTCAGGTGTGCGTCGGCTGGTGATCATGTTGGCACTGCGCTGACCCGCTGCTTGGGCGAGTTGTTGTGCTTGTGCGAGGTTTTTTTCATCCAGATCTGCGGCAATACCAAACACCATCTGGCCCGGCGCGACATGAGCACCCCGACGCAGCGGCAATTCCTTGAGGTACCCCGACACTGGCACAGAAAGGTAAACGTATTCCCCTTCGACATAACCAATGAGATCCTGCGGCGAGGCCGGCGTACAGCCGCTCAGGCTTGCACATAGAAGTGCTCCCCAAAGGAGATGGGGTAAAAGTCTGTTGGGCAGCTTCGAATGCAACAAAGTGAAGCGCATCAATTTTGAAGGTCCTTGCGATCAGAGACACCTGCTGAGAGCATATTCCTTTCCTTATGTGTTGCACAAGAAGAACGTGCGTGTCTTCTTGTCGCAAATCAATCTCTTATGTCAATTCAGGTGCCGCAATGCTTCAACGATCAAGCTCAGCGTGCGCGACGATTGACGGCGACTGGGGTAATAGAGATGGAATCCGGGAATAGCCGGGCACCAATCCTCGAGCACTTGGACGAGCCGTCCATCATCAATCAGGGGTTGGGCCACGCCTTTCGTGATCAGGCCGACGCCCAGACCCAATTCGGTTGCGCGCAGCATTTGTCCGCTGGTGTTGACGATTGTTTGCCCTTGGACACGAACGTTCACCTTGCGTCCGTCCTTCTCGAACTCCCAAGCATACAGTTCACCATGGGTCGGGAAACGCATGTTGATGCAATTGTGTTCAGTGAGATCCAGCGGTATTTGGGGCAGCTTTCGGGAGCGAAAGTAGCTTGGTGACGCGACCACGGCCATGTGGATGTCAGGACTGATGCGCACCGCGATCATGTCTTTGGCAACCTGGTCACCCAGTCTGACACCTGCATCAAAGCGCTCTGCAACGATGTCGGTCAAGCCGTATTGAACAACCGTCTCTACCTGAACATCGGGGTATTGGGAGAGGATCTTTGCCAACTTGGGCAAAAGAATCGCATTGGCAGCGTAATCTGAAGTCGTGATGCGGATCAATCCAGCGGGTTTATTCCGCATTTCCCTGATGGCCAGCACTTCGTCCTGAATCTCTTCAAGACGTGGTGCAACGGTTTCCAGCAGGCGGTTTCCTGCATCAGTAGGCGTGACGCTGCGGGTTGTGCGCGACAAAAGCCTGATGTCAAGCCGGGCTTCAAGCACCTTGATGGTGTGACTGAGAGCGGACTGGGTCACGCCAAGTCGGGCGGCAGCGCGGGTAAAACTCTTTTCACGCGCAACGACGATGAATGCATACAAGTCGCCAAAATTTTCACGGTCCATTAATTAAATTCTTTCATGACTGCTAGATAACTTTGGCATCTTATCAATCAATGAAGATATTTCTAAACTCGTCGGCTGTGCGGTTTATTCGCGCAGTTTTGGATAGAAAAATATTTACAGGAGACATAGAGATGACAGATTCCAACATCACGCGTCGCAGCATCGTTGGTGCGGCTGCTGGCTTGGCGGGCATGACCGCTATCGGCGGTCGGGCCTGGGCCCAAGCGGCAATGGCGCTGCCAAAGTCGCCGGTCGAAATTAGTATTCTTGACGGCGCTGGTGGCTTAGCGCTGGCGCAGCCGATTTTTGACAACTACCGCAAGCTGAAGCCGCACCTGGTTTCTAAATTTGTCTACACCAAAGCAGCTCAGCCCGAAGTTTCCGCCAAGCTCAAGGCGCAACAGGCTGCCAACCGTGTCGACATCGACCTTTGCCTGCTGGGTTCCACCGGTGTGATGATGGGCATTGCTGATGGTGTGTACACACAATTGCTGCCCGCCTATTCCAGCGTTCTGCCAAAGTTCGATGACATCCTGATCGAGCCTGCGCGCAAGATGTTGGCGCTTGTGAAGGGGTATGGTGTCACCATGGGGCTGTGCCCGTTTGGTCCTCTGCTCGAGTACATGCCTGACCGGGTCAAGAACGTGCCGACCACGGCGGAAGACCTGCTGGCATGGACACGCGCCAACAAGAATCGCTTCATGTATGCACGTCCGGCCAACTCCGGTGTGGGTATCGCGTTTGTGTTGGGCCTGCCCTATATCCTGAAGGACAGCAATCCGAAAGATCCGGTCAAGGGTTGGGACAAGACTTGGGCCTATCTGAAGGCGCTGGGTGAAAACATCGAGTACTACCCCGCCGGCACGGCACCACTGCTGAAAGAGTTCGGTGACGGTTCGCGCGACATCATTCCCACCGTGACCGCCTTTGACATCAACCCGCGCGTGCTCGGCATCGTGCCCAAGGAGGCCAAGATCACCCCGATCAAGGGTTTCCACTGGATCAACGAGTCTCAGTACTGGTGTCTGCCCAAGGGTGTGCCGTCTGAAAAAGTCGCTGTGATTCTCGACATGATCAACTTCATGTTGACCAAGGAGCAGCAAGCCTTCATTTGGGACAAGGGCTATTTCTATCCCGGTCCTGCCGTCAAGGGTGTCACGCTCGACATGGCGCCGCCAGAGAGCCAGGCAGCGATCAAGGAGTTTGGCCGTCCTGAATACGATGCGCTCATTGCCAACAATCCCCACGAAACACCGCTTGAGCCAGCGGTGCAGGTCGCAGCCTTCCGGCGTTGGGACGAAGAAATCGGCGGCGCCAAGCGCCGTTAATTTGCTGGAGGCCTGAGCCTTCAGCTACGCCGCCCGTTCTCGCTATTTCAACGGCGGGAACGGGCGGTTTGTTTCGTTACGCCTGAATCATCCACAAAGGCGAAGCATTCCACTGCATTGGTATCACTATGTCGACTCGCGCAAACCAAAAAGAATTATCTAACGTTAACGGAGAAGGGCGTCAGCCGCTCATGATCCAGGATCAGGGCAGCTTTACTGCAGGTGGCACGGTGCTCACCAGCCCTGGCGTCTATGACGCAAAAAACTATCGGAACTCGGGTGGGCAAAGCCTGCATGGTGACCATGCTTATGTCAGCTACCAGGTGCCAGTGGAGGCACGCAAGTACCCGATTGCGTTTCTGCATGGCCATTTGCAGTTTTCGAAAACCTGGGGAACCACGCCGGACGGGCGCGAGGGCTTCCAGAACATCTTTCTGCGCCGTGGTTACCCGGTGTATCTGATCGATCAGCCCCGCCGGGGCAATGCGGGCAAAAGCACCCTGCCGATGACTCTAACCCCCACGCCTGACGATGAAACCTGGTTCAACTTCTTTCGTGTAGGAATCTGGCCGGATTTTTTCCCGGGTGTGCAGTTTGCCCAGGATCAGGAAACACTGAACCAGTATTTTCGGCAAAGCACCCCCAATACCGGGCCTTTTGATGTCCAAGTGGTGTCTGACGCGACAGCTGCCCTCTTTGAAAAAATCGGTCCTGGGGTTCTTGTGACCCACTCACAGGGTGGCGGTGGGGGGTGGTACACGGCCATGAAGAGCGCCAACGTTCGCGGGATTGTGGCCTACGAGCCGGGCAGCAATTTTGTTTTCCCAAAAGGTGAAGTCCCTGCGCCTATGCCCAGCTCTTTCGGTCCGCTGGAAGCCGTCAGCGTGGACATGTCGGAGTTCATGAAACTCACCAGGGTGCCCATCATCATCTTCTATGGCGACTACATTCCCGCGCAACCGATGGACAACCCGGGACAAGACCAATGGCGGGTGCGCTTGGACATGGCACGGCTATGGGCCCAGGCCGTGAACGGGCGTGGTGGTGATGTCACGGTGGTGCATTTGCCGGAAGTTGGCATTCATGGCAACACGCACTTTCCGTTTTCCGATCTGAATAACGTACAGGTCGCCGACCTCATGTCCGATTTCTTGCACCGCAAGGGTTTGGATTGATTCATCTTTGTGACACGCGTTTGTAATCTGGAGCTTTTTTTATGACGATCCATTCAGGAAATTTCCGCGAGCTCAAACTCGAGGGTCTGAGCCGTGAGTTTGGCAATGTCAACGCCTTGCGCGGTGTCAATTTGACGATCCGCAAGGGTGAATTTATTGCGCTGCTCGGTCCCTCGGGCTGCGGCAAGTCGACCACGCTCAATATCCTGGCCGGTCTGCTACCGGCGACTGCGGGCGGTATCTGGCTCGACGAGCGCCGGATAGACAACTTGCGCCCCGAGGAGCGTGGTTTCGGCATGGTGTTCCAGAACTATGCCTTGTTCCCGCACATGACGGTGCGCAAGAACATTGGCTTCGGACTCGCCATGCGTGGCGTGCCCAAGGCTGAAGCCGAAGGCCGTATTGACGAGGCCATCGCACTGGTGCGACTTCAAGGCCAGGAGAACAAGCTCCCCGGGCAGTTGTCTGGTGGACAGCAGCAGCGTGTTGCGATTGCACGCGCGATCGTGATCGAGCCGCCACTGGTGCTTATGGACGAGCCGCTCTCCAATCTTGACGCGAAGTTGCGCCTGGAAATGCGCGCAGAGATTCGTCGTATTCACAATGCCCTGGGTGCGACGACGATTTA
>JBEGLK010000157.1:0-5247 GCA_041183605.1 Pseudomonadota bacterium | reverse complement strand
GCGGCAATCAACACAACCCACCGCCTTGTAGGGTTTGTAGGTGCCGTTCATCTGCCAGGGTTGCACCACCTGGGCCAGCACCTCAGGCTTGGCGGTCGGGTCCGGCAGCTTGCAATGCGGGCATAAGGTGCGCACCAAGCGCTGCGCCAGCACCCCCAGCAAGGTGGCGTTGATCAGATAGGCCGGTACACCAAGCTCCAGCAAGCGCGTCACCGCGCTCGGCGCGTCATTGGTGTGCAGGGTCGAAAACACCAGGTGGCCAGTGAGTGCCGCCTGCACCGCCATTTCGGCGGTGGCCTGGTCGCGGATTTCGCCGACCATGATGATGTCTGGGTCTTGGCGCATCAGCGCGCGCAGGCCTTCCGGAAAACCAAAGTCAAGTTGTGGCTGCACCTGGGTCTGGTTGAACGAAGGCTCGATCATCTCAATCGGGTCTTCCACCGTGCTCACGTTGACTTCTTCGGTGGCGACCCGCTTCAGCGTCGAATACAGCGTGGTGGTCTTGCCCGAACCGGTGGGCCCGGTCACCAGAATGATGCCGTTGGGGCGTTTCACCAGTGTTTCCCAGCGCTGCGCGTCATGTGCCGAGAAACCCAGCGCATCGAGGTCCTTGACCGTCGCGTCGGGGTCAAAAATACGCATCACCATCTTCTCGCCAAAGGCCGTGGGCAGCGTCGAGATGCGCATTTCGACCTCGTCACCGCCAGGATTGCGGGTCTTGATGCGGCCATCCTGCGGCCGGCGCTTTTCAACCACGTCCATGCGCCCGAGCAGCTTGATGCGTGCGGTCATGGCGCCCAGCACGCCGATCGGCATCTGATACACCGGGTGCAACACGCCGTCGATGCGGAAGCGGATCACGCCCTGCTCGCGGCGCGGCTCCAGGTGGATGTCACTGGCACGCTGGTCGAACGCGTATTGCCAGAGCCAGTCGACCACCTGAACCACACTCTGGTCGTTGGCGTCGAGCTGTTTGTTGCTCTTGCCGAGTTCCACCAGCTGTTCGAAGCTGGAACCGGCCTGGCCGCCCGCCTTGCTGGCCGCACGCACCGACTTGGCCAGCGCAAAAAATTCAGCGGTGTAGCGCGCAATGTCCTGCGGGTTGGCCAAGACGCGGCGCACGCTGCGCCTCGATTGGCGCTCGACCTCGGCCACCCAGTCGGTCAAAAACGGCTCTGCGGTGGCCACCACGACCTCATGGGCAGTCACCTGCACCGGCAAAATCTTGTGGTGCTCGGCATAAGCCGGGCTCATGGTGTCGGCCACCTTGGCCACGTCGACCTTGAGCGGATCGATTCGCAAATAAGCCATTCCGGCGCGCGGCGCCAGCCATTGCACCAGCGCCTCGATGCCCATGGCCTTGTCGTCGCTGGCCCGGTGCACGCCGACGCTGACCAGGCGCAGCAGCGGGTGCTGCACACTTTCGGCCTGGGCACAACGCGACTGAATGCGCAGCGCTTCCTGCGCGGTGATGCTGCCGTCGGCCAGCAGCCACGACACCAGGCTGCGCCAGTCCAGCGGACCCTCGGGTTTGCGTGCGTGCGATGGGGTGTGGCTGCCGTGTGTCATGACAGCATGGGCTTGAACACCCGCACCCATTTACTGGCCGGCAGGCCCCACTCGGATTCGATACGCTCAGCCCGCGCCATCAGCACATCGCGCTTGGGCCGGCTCGGTGTCTGCTGCGCCAGCACCACGGTATTGCCCTCACGCGTGGGTTTGAAGGCCCAGATCGCGTCCTTGCCAAAAGCCGCCGACATTTTTTCGACGCTGCGATCAAAGCTCGAGGCGCGGCCAAACAGGTTCACCGTCATGCAGCCCTCGGGCGTGAGCAGGCGCCGGCAGTGGTTGTAAAACGGCAGGCTGTCAAGCACCGGCGCGGCGGCTTCATGGTCATACAGGTCCACCTGCAAGGCGTCCACCGTGCCCCACCATTGCGGATTCTGGATTTCCTTGGCGGCATCGGCCAGCACCACCTGCAAACGCGGGTTTTCCGCAGGCAGCTTGAACCAGCCCCGGCAGGCGGCCAGCACCTGCGGGTTGAGTTCGATGGCGGTTGTTTTCATGCCAAGTTCCTTGTGGCAGAACTTGGTCAATGAAGCAGCACCCAGGCCCAGTTGCAGAGCCTGGCGCTCCTTGACGGATTCGGCCGGCACAAACAGCAGCCAGGCCATCATGCGCTGGATGTATTCGTGCACCAAGGCATTGGGCTTGGCCAGGTACATCGAGCCCTGGATCCATTCGGTGCCCAAATGCAGGTGGCGCATCCGGCCTTCGTCCGAAAAATTGACTTCAGGAAGAGTGTGGGAGTTTTTTTTCAAGATGCTTCGATTATCCTCAATCACATGAAGATCCAACTTGTCCTTGCCAGCCTGAGCCTGTTCGCCTTGCACGCCGCGGCGCAACCGGCGCCCGCCACAACCCAGCCGCTCACCACCATTGCCACATTGGACGTGCCACGCTACCTCGGCACATGGTACGAAATTGCCAAGTACCCCAACAGTTTTCAGAAAAAATGTGTCGCCAATACCCAGGCTCGTTACAGCCTGCTGGCTGATGGCCAGATCGAGGTGGTGAACCGTTGCCGGATGGCGGACGGCCAGACCAGCGAAGCCGTTGGCGCCGCCAGGCAACTGGGGGACGCCGGTTCGCCCAAACTCAAGGTTCGTTTTGCCCCGGCCTGGTTGTCGTTCATTCCGGCGGTCTGGGGCGACTACTGGGTCATCGACCTGGACCCGACCTACCAGTTGGCTGCGGTCGCCGAGCCCAAACGCGAGTACCTCTGGATTTTGTCGCGCACGCCGAAAGTGGACCCGGCCAGCTACCAGGCCCTGCTCGGACGATTGACAGAAAAAGGTTTTGACATCAGCAAGCTGGAAAAATCGCCGCAACCAAGCGATTGATCACGCCCAAAAGGGGGCGGGGTATTGGCTTCCGCCGATTTCGCAAAGCGAAGCGCGTATGAGGCGGAAGCCAATACCCCGTCCGCTGCTCCCGAAGACGCGCAGTAAGTCATTCCCCTTGAACCAGCGCCTCCAGCTTGGGCAAGGCCGCCAAGGCATTACGCGTGGTGGCCAGCGCCAGGTCGGCCACGTCTAGGTCGCGCAGTTCGGCCAGCACCGTCGCAATGCGCGGCAATTCGGCCGGCGAGTTGATGCCCTGAACTTCACCTGAGGCACGTTGCTCGGCGGTTTTGTACAACCAGTGCGGCGGCATGTCGGGCGCATCGGTTTCCAGCACGATGGCCTCCAGCGGCAGGCTGGTGGCGAGGCGACGCAATTGCAGCGCCCGGTCATAGGTCAAGGCACCGCCAAAACCAAGTTTCAAGCCCAGGCCAACAAAAGCTTGCGCCTGCTGGGCACTGCCATTAAACGCGTGGGCGATGCCGCGCCAATTGTTCCGCGCCACCTCACGCAGGCCCTTGAGCACCTGGTCCACCGAGCGGCGCATATGCAACACCACCGGCAAGCCGTATTTGCGCGCCAGCTTGAGCTGCGCCAGATAAAAATGCTGCTGACGCTCACGCAGCGGGCCGGCACAGAGTTCCGGCACAAACAGGTCGAGCCCGATCTCGCCCACCGCGACCAGACGCGGGTCGTCCTGGTATTGGTGCAACGCGGCATCGAGCCGGTCCAGGTCATCGTCCTGCGCGGTCTTCACATACAGCGGGTGAATGCCCAGCGCATAACTGTCGCCACCGGCATGGGCCAAAGTTCGAACGACCTCGAAATTGGCCACCTCAACGGCCGGCAGCACACAGTGCACCACACCAACGCGCGCGGCCTGTGCCCGCACCGCGAGGCTTGACGCCCCGAACTCGGCGGCATCCAGATGGCAGTGGGTGTCGATGAGCAACATGCCAGCTCGCCAGGACGATCAGTTTTCTGTCAATTGGCCTTGCACCAGCCTGAGCTGGCGGGCGCAGCGTGCCGCCAGCGCCTCGTCGTGGGTGACCACAATAAAAGCCGTGCCCTGGGTGTGTGCCAGTTCCAGCATCAGGTCGAAGACGCCGTGCGCAGTGCTGCGATCCAGGTTGCCGGTGGGCTCGTCGGCCAGCACACAGGCGGGTTGTGTCACCAGCGCGCGGGCAATGGCCACCCGCTGGCGCTCGCCGCCCGAGAGTTCGGCCGGGCGATGCTGCAGGCGGTCGGCCAGGCCCACGCTGGCCAGCATTTGGGTCGCGGTTTGTGCCGCCTGGGCATGCGCCGTGCGCCTGATCCACAGCGGCATCGCCACATTGTCGAGCGCACTGAATTCAGGCAGCAGGTGGTGAAACTGGTAGACAAAACCCAGGTACTGGTTGCGTAGGCGACCCTGCGCGGCTTCGCCCTGGCGTGCCAGGTCGTTGCCATTGAGCAAAACCGAGCCACTGCTGGGCGCATCGAGCCCGCCCAACACATGCAACAGGGTGCTTTTGCCCGAACCTGACGCGCCCACAATCGCCAGCGTCTCGCCGGCACACACGTCCAGGTCCACGCCCTGCAGCACCGTCACATCCAACCGCCCCTCGCTAAAACGTTTGGTCAGGCCGCGGGCAGACAAGACAACATCACTCATAACGCAGGGCCTCCGCGGGGTTGACGCGGCTGGCACGCCAGCTCGGGTACAGCGTGGCCACGAAGGCCAACACCAGCGAAATGACGGCAATTGGCACAATGTCGCCCTGCTGCGGGTCACTCGGCATACGACTGATCAAATAGATGTCTTTGGGCAAAAAGCTGGCATGAAACAGCTGTTCCAGCGCCGGCACGATCACGTCAATGTTGAAGGCCACCCCCAGGCCCAACGCCAGTCCGGCCAGTGTGCCGATCACACCGACCATGGCGCCCTGCACCACAAAAATGCCCATGATGCTGGACGGACTGGCCCCCAGGGTGCGCAAAATGGCAATGTCGGCGCGTTTGTCAGTCACCGTCATCACCAGGGTACTGACCAGATTAAAAGCCGCCACCGCCACGATCAGGGTCAGGATGATGAACATCATGCGTTTTTCGACCTGAACCGCGGCAAACCAGGTGCGGTTTTGCCGGGTCCAGTCGCGCACCAACAGCTTGTCGGTCAGGGTGTCGGCCAATTGCGCCGCCACTTCCCGGGCATGGTGCAGATCGCGCAGGCGCACCCGAACACCGCTCGGGCCCTCCAGACGGAAGATACGCGCCGCATCCTCGATGTGCATCAGCACCAGGCCCGAGTCGTATTCAAAATGACCCGAATCAAAAGTGCCAACCACCGTCATCTGCTTCATGC
>JBEGLK010000156.1:0-5265 GCA_041183605.1 Pseudomonadota bacterium | reverse complement strand
AAATTGTCGATCACCCAAAGTTGATCTGAGCGACCGGTTTAGCTGAGGCATTTCTATAAGTTGGTTGACCGCGACGGGTCTGAAGCTGCCCTTTTTGATAAACAAAGCCAATGTCAGCAAGAGTTCCCCAGTGCTTCGTCAGCCAGCAGCGCGCGACACATGAAAACCCGCTAAATTTTCAGCCGATCAAAGCCGACCCGGCCGCTGGCAGCCGTGATGTTGGCCAGGCGCTGCGCCAGGTCGGGCCCCACCCAGTCCCACTTGAAACGCCACGACCAGCAGCCCATGGTGCCGGGGGTGTTCATGCGGTGCCGGCTGTCGAGCCCGAGCACATCCTGAAACTGGCACAGTGACAAACGCGCCACCGAAAAACTGGCAGCGCGCAACATGGCCCAATGAACCTCGTGCCCGTCTGTGCCCAGATACTGCCCGGCAAAGCTACGTTCATGACCATTGCAACTGGCCCACCAGCCGGGTACCGTGTCGTTGTCATGCGTGCCGGTATAAACCACGGTGTTGGGATCAAAATTGTGCGGCAGAAAAGCATTGTCCGCATCACCCGAAAAAGCAAACTGCAACACCCGCATGCCCGGAAAACCGGTGCGCTCACGCAAGGCATGAACCTCGGGCGTGATGATGCCAAGGTCTTCGGCAATGATGGGCAAGGGGCCCAGCGCTTGCGCCAGGGCGTCAAACAGGGCCGCACCCGGCCCGAGCCGCCAGCAGCCGTTGATGGCGGTCGGCTCGTTGGCCGGAATTTCCCAGTAATCCACAAAGCCGCGGAAATGATCGATACGCACCACATCAGCCAGGTGCAATTGCCGGCGCACCCGCTCGATCCACCAGCGGTAGCCGTCATCGGCCATGGCGGTCCAGTTGTACAGCGGGTTGCCCCAACGCTGGCCGGTGGCCGAGAAAAAGTCGGGCGGCACACCCGCCACCACGCGGGGTTGACCCAAGGCATCCAGCTCATACAGATCGGGCCTGGCCCAACAATCGGCACTGTGGTGCGCCACAAAAATCGGCAAGTCACCGACCATGCGCACACCCTTGCTGTGGGCGTAATTTTTAACCGACTGCCACTGCGTTTCGAACAGCCACTGGACAAAACACCAAAAGGCGATTTCGTCGGCATGACTGGCACGCGCCGCTGCCAGCGCCCCGGCCTCACGCCGGGCCAGTGCGGCCGGCCACTCGGGCCACAGCGCGGGGCTGTAAGCCTGGTCAAGGGCCATGAACAGGCTGTAATCATCGAGCCAGACCTTCTGCCCGGCCACCCAGGTCGCCAGCTCGACCCGCTCAGGCGCCGTGGCATGTTGCTCGAACCCGGCATAGGCCTCGCGCAGCTTTTGCAAGCGCCAGGGGGTCAGCACCGCGTAGTCAACGCGCTCGTCATTCCATGGCGTCTGCAGGCTGCGTGAATCCAGCCAACCGCGCTGCACCAGAGGTTCCAGCGCCACCAGCAAGGGGTTACCGGCAAAGGCCGAACTGCCCATGTAGGGCGAGTCCCCCGGCCCCACCGGGCCAAGCGGCAGGGTTTGCCAAAGGGTTTGGCCAGCAGCGTGCAGCCAATCAATGAAGAAATAGGCATTGGGCCCGAGGTCGCCGGCACCATGCGGACCCGGCAGTGAGGTGGGATGCAACACCACCCCGGCGGCCCGCTGTGTCATCCAAGCATCACTCATGCGAGCAGCTGCCGGTAAAGTTCCACATACTGTGCGGCCGCCTTGTCCCAGCCCAGATGCTGTTGCATGGCGCGCTGGCGCACACGACGCCATTCGCTCTTGCGCTCATAAAGTGCCAGCGCGCGACGCACGGCGCTATCGAGCGCATCAGACGTGAAGTCAGAAAAAACAAAGCCATTGGCGGTGCCATCGGCCAGGTTTTCCAAAGCACAGTCCACCACCGTATCGGCCAGCCCGCCGACTCTGTGCACAAGCGGCAGGCTGCCGTATTTCAAGCCATACATTTGCGTCAGTCCACAGGGCTCAAAACGCGACGGCACCAGCGTCACATCGGTGGCTGCAAATACGCGGTGGGCGTAGGCTTCGTCATAACCGATCCGCACCGACACCGCTTGCGGATGGGCCGCCGCGCGTTCCCTGAAAGCAGCCTCCAACGCGGCCTCGCCGGTGCCCAGCACCACCAGCTGACCGCCTCGGGCAATCAGGTCGTCGAGCACGGCCAGCACGAGGTGCAGGCCCTTTTGTTCGGTCAGGCGGCTCACCACGCCAAACAAGGGAGCATCCGCTTGAACCGACAAGCCCAGTTCCTGCTGCAGCGCGGCTTTGCAGCGCGCCTTGCCGGCCGGCTTCTGGGCATCAAAGTTGTGGCTGAGGGCGGCATCATGGGCCGGATTCCACACGGTTTCATCCACCGCATTGAGGATGCCGCTGAGGTCTTGGGCGCGCACACGCAGCAGGCCATCCAGACCGCAGCCCTGCTCGGGCGTCTGGATTTCCCGCGCATAGGTCGGGCTGACCGTGGTGAGGTGATCGGCAAAATACAGCCCCGCCTTCATGAAAGACACCTGGCCATGGAACTCGAGGCCGTTGACCGAAAAGGCGTGAGTGGGCAAACCCAGATCAAAGAAGTGGATCGGCGCAAAAACACCCTGGTAAGCCAGGTTGTGCACGGTGTAAACACTCGCCACGCGCCGGCCACGCGCGGGCCCAAAAGCCAGGTAAGCCGAAGTGAGCGCAGCATGCCAGTCATGACTGTGCACCACGGCGGCCTGCCAATGGGTATCCAGGCCACAGGCCAACTGCGCCGCCACCCAACCCAACAGGGCAAAACGCAGGTGGTTGTCGTGGTGCGGTTGGCGTTGATCGTCTTCATAAGGCGTACCGGCGCGCACATACAGCTGGGGCGCGTCAATCACATAGGCAGGAATGCCCAGGCTGCCCAGCACGCCCTGGCGCAAGGTCACGACCTCACCCCAGGGCGCGGTCAGCTCGGTCATGACACGGGCCTGCTGCAGGTCGGCCAGGATGGGTGCAAAGCCCGGCAGCAGCACCCGGACCTCGCACCCGGCGGCGTTCAGGGCAGCCGGCAGTGCGCCCGCAATGTCCGCCAGGCCTCCGGTCTTGAGCAAAGGGAATATCTCGGCACTGACCTGCAAAACTTTCATCGCAACATCTCTTTATTTCAATTTGGCCAACATCTCGCGGGTAATCAATACCACGCCACCTTCGGTGCGCTCAAAACGCTGCGCGTCCAGCGCTGCGTCCTCGCCCACCACCAGGCCTTCCGGAATGACACACCCACGGTCGATCACCACCTTGCGCAACCGGCAATGGCGGTTGATGGTCACATCGGGCAGCACCACGGCCTGGAAGATGCGGCAGTCCGAGTGCACCCGCACTTCAGAAAACAGCACCGAGTGCGCCACAAAAGAACCCGAAACAATGCAGCCGCCTGACACCACGGTGTTGACATAAATGCCGTTATTGCCGTCCTTGTCCGGCACGAACTTGGCGGGCGGCAACTGGCGCTGGTAGGTCCAGATCGGCCAGTCGGTATCGTAAATATCGAGTTCGGGCACGGTCGAGGCCAGGTCGAGGTTGGCCGACCAAAAGGCGTCGATGGTACCCACGTCACGCCAGTAAGGGGCAACACCTTTGACCCGTGAAATGCATGACAGACCGAAAGGATGCGCAAGCGCCCGGCCGTCAGCCACCACCCGCGGAATCACGTTCTTGCCAAAGTCATGCTCGGACTGCGGATTGGCCAGGTCTTCATCGAGCAGGCGGTACAGGTAGTCGGCATTAAAAATGTAAATGCCCATACTGGCCAGCGAGACCGCGTCGTTGCCCGGCATCGCCGGCGGGTCGGCGGGTTTTTCAACAAAGGCGGTGATCTGGCGCGCTTCATCAACGGCCATCACACCAAAGGCACTGGCCTCTGTTCGCGGCACCTCGATGCAGCCGACCGTGCAGCCCGCGCCGCGCGCGACATGGTCCTTGAGCATGATCGAGTAATCCATCTTGTACACATGGTCGCCCGCCAGGATCACAATGTACTTGGGCCTGCTGGAGCGGATGATGTCGAGGTTCTGGTAAATCGCGTCAGCGGTACCGCGATACCAATGCTCCTCGCCGACACGCTGCTGGGCCGGCAACAGGTCCACCATCTCGTTGAGCTCGGCGCGCAAGAAACTCCAGCCGCGCTGCATGTGGCGCATCAGCGAGTGCGACTTGTACTGGGTCACCACCGCCATGCGCCGGATGCCCGAATTCAGGCAATTGGACAGGGCAAAGTCGATGATGCGGAACTTGCCGCCAAAGTACACCGCGGGTTTGGCGCGTTTGTCGGTCAACTGCTTGAGCCGCGAGCCACGCCCACCAGCCAAGACCAAGGCTACCGTGTGGCGCACCAGTTGATGGGTCTCCAGGGTTTTGTTTTCGCCTTGCATTTGCACCATGAACAACTCCTATTTGATGAATCTTGTGGGGGTCAGGTGGCGACCGTGGGGCCGGCCATGCCGGTGCGCAGCTGAATGCCAGCCACCTGCTCGGCCACTGCGGCGAGTTCAGCCAGCGCGGGTTGCACCGCATGATCCTGCTGCGTCACATCAGCCTCATACCGCTCCAGGTACAGGCGCAGCGTGGCGCCCTCGGTGCCGGTGCCCGACAGCCTGAAAATGACACGCGCACCGTCGTCAAAAATCAGCCGAATACCCTGCTGACGCGACACCGAGCCATCGACCGGGTCAGCGTAAGAAAAATCGTCGGCCAACACCAGCTGGCGGGCACCAAAGCGGCGGCCGGGCAGCGCCGGCAGGCTGGCACGCAAGTCAGACACCAGCGTGTTGGCCACATCCACGGCAATGCCTTCGTAGTCGTGCCGGGTGTAGTAATTGCGGCCATAAACAGACCAGTGTTCGCGCACCAGCGACTCGACCGAGCGGCCGGTGGCCCCCTGCAGGCTGAGCCAGAACAAAATCGCCCACAAGCCGTCTTTTTCTCGCACATGGCTGGAGCCGGTGCCATAACTTTCTTCACCACACAAACTCACGCGCCCGGCATCCAGCAGGTTGCCGAAAAACTTCCAGCCGGTCGGTGTCTCGAAGCAGGGCAGGCCCAGGGCACTGGCCACCCGGTCCACTGCCGCCGAGGTCGGCATGGAGCGCGCCACGCCGAGCAAACCATTCCTGTAGCCCGGAATCAGCCGGGCGTGCGCCGTCATCAGTGCCAAGCTGTCGGAAGGTGACACCACAAAATTACGGCCCACCACCATGTTGCGATCCGCATCACCGTCCATGGC
>JBEGLK010000155.1:0-5270 GCA_041183605.1 Pseudomonadota bacterium | reverse complement strand
GCTGGAAAACAAGCGTGATATCCCGGTGAAACTGTGGATGGCACCGCCCACCAAGATGGACGCCAAACAGCTCACCGAAGAAGGTCACTATGGCGTGCTGGGTTCGGCTGGCGCGCGCATGGAAATGCCGGGCTGCAGCCTGTGCATGGGCAATCAGGCTCAGGTCAAAGAAGGCGCTACGGTGTTCTCCACCTCCACCCGCAACTTCCCGAACCGCCTGGGCAAAAACAGTTATGTGTACCTGGGCAGCGCCGAACTGGCAGCCATTTGCTCCAAGCTGGGTCGTATTCCGACCAAAGAAGAGTACATGGCCGACATGGGCGTATTGACTGCTGCCAGCAGCAAGATCTACCAATACCTGAACTTCGACAAAGTGCAGGATTACACGGATGCTGCCGCGTCGGTCAAGGAATCGGCAACCGCTTGATTGGCACGGGGCGAACACAGCCCTGTATCAAGCTTCAGATAAAAAACGCCCCGCAGCCTTGGCTGCGGGGCGTTTTTGTTTCCTGTGTCGACTGGCAGCCAGTTAAACTTGAGCCCATCATCAAACCGTCATGGTTTTGACACATCCCCAAGGAGTTCTCCGTGTTTTTTGGCAAACTGCTTCCGCGTGACACCAATTTTTTTACTCTGTTCAACCAGCACGCCGACCACATTGTCGAGGCTGCCCATGCATTTTCCAAACTTGTTGCCAATTACGGTGATCTGGCCTTGCGCGAGCAATACCATCGTGGCGTCAACCAAGCCGAAGGCGCGGCAGATCGCATCACACACGAGGTGAACAAGGCGCTTCACAAGACCTTCATCACACCAATCGACCGTGAGCAAATCCACAGTCTGATCAACACCATGGACGATGTGGCCGACCTGATCCAGGACTCTGCTGAAACCATGGCGCTGTACGATGTCCGACATATGACCGAAGAGATCACGCGACTCACGGATTTAAGCGTGAAATGCTGTGAGAGGGTCCGTGATGCGGTGCAGTTGCTGAGCAAGATAGCCGACGCATCAACCGCCGAAGCTGCCCTGAAAACCTGCGACGAAATCGACAAGCTGGAAAGCGACGCGGATCGGGTCATGCGCACCGCCATGAGCAAGCTGTTTCGGGAAGAACCCGATGTCCGCGAACTGATCAAGCTCAAAGCCATTTACGAATTGCTGGAAACCATCACCGACCGTTGCGAAGACGTGGCCAACCTGATCGAGGGTGTGGTCCTCGAAAACTCCTGATAAACACGAGGCTCGGGACTATGGGAAATGTACAAACTGCAATGTGGGTGGTGGTGATCCTGGTATTGATGGCCGTTGTCTTTGACTTCATGAACGGTTTTCATGATGCCGCCAACTCGATTGCCACGGTGGTTTCCACCGGCGTGCTCAAACCCGGACAAGCCGTGGTATTTGCCGCGTTTTTCAATGTGGTGGCCATTTTTATCTTTCATTTGAGTGTGGCGGCCACGGTTGGCAAAGGCATTGTTTTACCCGGGATTGTCGACACCCATGTGGTGTTTGGCGCTTTGGTGGGCGCCATCACCTGGAATTTCATCACCTGGTATTACGGTATTCCCAGCAGTTCCTCACATGCACTGATTGGCGGCATCGTAGGCGCTGCCATTGCCAAGGCAGGTGTGGACTCGCTGATCATGGCGGGTATCCTCAAAACAGTGATATTCATTTTTGTCTCGCCGTTGTTGGGTTTTTTGCTGGGATCTGCCATGATGATTCTGGTGTCCTGGAGCTTTCGCAGTTTTCGTCCCCTCAAGGTGGATCAATGGTTCCGGCGCTGGCAATTGGTGTCTGCCGGCGCTTACAGCCTGGGTCATGGCGGCAACGATGCCCAAAAAACCATTGGCATCATCTGGATGCTGCTGATCGCCACCGGTTACGCCAATGCCTCGGACCTGACACCACCCAACTGGGTTATTCTGACCTGCTACTCGGCGATTGGCCTGGGCACCATGTTTGGCGGCTGGCGCATTGTGAAGACCATGGGGCAAAAAATCACCAAACTCAAGCCAGTCGGCGGTTTTTGTGCTGAAACCGGGGGCGCCATTACCCTCTTTTTGGCCACCGCACTGGGTGTGCCGGTCTCAACCACACACACCATCACAGGCGCCATTGTTGGTGTCGGCGCCACAAGGCGTGCCAGCGCGGTGCGATGGGGTGTTGCCGGCAACATTATCTGGGCCTGGATACTGACCATTCCAGCCAGCGCCTTTGTTGCGGCGGTGGCTTACGCAATCAGCATGCGCATGTTTTGATGGATCCGCGCCGTTTAGTCCGGCGCGGCACGGTCACCCAGACCCAAAGCCTTGTCCATCAGCACAACGTCCAGCCAGCGTTCGAACTTCCAGCCGCAGGACTTGAGCAAACCTACATGACCGAAACCGGCACTCTGGTGAACGCCAATCGAGCCCCGGTTGTTGGAGTCACCAATCACCGCAATCAGTTTGCGCACACCGGCGCGTTCCGCCTGCCCCATCAGTTCTGCCAGCAAGGCACGACCCAGGCCCTGGCCCATGGCGGTCGGTGCCAGGTAGATTGAATCTTCTGCAGAATACCGATAAGCTGGACGCGGTTTGAACCAGTTGCAATAGGCAAATCCCAGCACCTGAGCATCTTCGACCGCGACCAGATAAGGCAATTTTTTGCTCAAGACATCAGCCCGGCGTTGTGCCATATCGGCTTCTGTGGGCGGATCGACCTCAAAAGTGCCGGTTCCGTGCAACACATGGTGGGCATAGATCGACGTAATTTGGGCAATGTCATCCGATTGACTGGCGCGAATGATGGGCATGGTATTGAAGAACGATATAATTTCAGGCTGTCTGGCGTGTCGCATAACCGGGTGGTTATGTCGCGTGTCTCAAACGCCAGGTTAAATGCCAATTTTCGTGGAAGTTATTCCACTTCCCCAAAGGATACATCATGGTCGTCATTCGACTCGCCCGTGGCGGTGCTAAGGCTCGCCCGTTTTTCAATATTGTGGTGGCTGACAAACGCACCCGTCGCGATGGTCGCTTCATTGAGCGCATTGGTTTTTACAACCCGATCGCAACAGCCAGTGAGGAAAGCATCCGTATTGCCCAGGACCGCCTGACTTACTGGCGTAGCGTGGGTGCGCAAGCATCTCCTACCGTTGAACGCCTGATCAAACAAGCGGCTGCCAAAGCAGCCTGATTGGTGCTGATGCTGCCCGGCCTGGAGGCTGCCGAATTGCCGGCAGATGCCATCGAAGTCGGGCGCATCCTGGATTCATGGGGCATCAAGGGATGGTTCAAGGTCCTGCCCTACAGCGCCGATCCCGAGGCGCTTTTTTCTTCCAAACACTGGTTTCTGCTTCCGACCGAAAAAGGTGTCAAGACCTTTGAGGGTGTGGGCTTGCTGAAAGTCAAGGAAGCCAAAATTCATTCAGACACTGTGGTCGCCTGCGCGCAGGAAATCATTGACCGCAGTGCCGCCGACACCCTGCGCGGCGCACGTATCTTCATTTCACGCAGCAGCTTTCCGGCAGCACAAGAAGACGAATACTACTGGGTCGACCTGATCGGTCTGGAGGTCATCAACCGCGAAGGCATCTCGCTGGGACAGGTACGCGACCTGTTGACGACCGGACCACAAACCGTGTTGGTGATTGACCGGTTGCAGGACGGCAAAACGGTGGAAGTCATGATTCCTTTTGTGTCGGTTTACATCGATGACGTGAGCCTGGGCGAACAACGCATCCTGGTGGATTGGCAAACCGATTATTGAAAGCAGCATCATGCGATTTGACGTAGTGACGCTGTTCCCCGAGTTGTTTGCGCCCCTGCTGACCACAGGCATCACACGACGCGCCTATGAAACCGGCCAGGTGGACGTGCAACTGCACAATCCCCGTGACTTTGCACCAGGCAATTACCGCCGCGTCGACGACCGACCTTTCGGCGGTGGGCCTGGCATGGTCATGATGGCAGAACCGCTGTCGCAGTGCCTGTCAAACATTCGCGCCGAGCGACACGATGATGCGCCCGTGATCCTGTTCTCACCCATCGGCAAGCCGCTCAACCACGCCACGGTAATGCACTGGTCTGACAGTCGTGGCGCGGTAATGATCTGTGGTCGTTATGAAGGCATTGATCAGCGCTTTATCGATACCCACGTCACCGAACAAATCAGTCTCGGCGATTTTGTTTTGTCTGGCGGCGAAATTGCCGCCATGGCCCTGCTAGACGCCGTGGCCCGGCTGCAGCCCGGTGTGCTGGGAGATGCAGACAGCCATGCTCAGGACAGCTTCAACCCGGCCTTGGATGGCCTGCTGGATTGCCCGCATTACACCCGACCCGAGATCTGGCAAGGCCAGGCTGTGCCAGATGTCCTTCTCAGCGGTCACCATGTGAACATTGAACGCTGGCGTCGCAACCAGCGCCTGCTGCTCAGCCAGCGCCTGCGCCCGGACTTGATCGAACAGGCCCGTCGGGCGGGTCATCTGGATAAAACCGATGAGGCTATTCTGTCAGGCTATAATGTCCGGCTTGCCGATCCTCTGTAAGACCGCCGGAGTGCTTTGTACTGCGACATGCATCATGGTGATGCTGGTGCTGACATGATCATTGAAAGAACTTATGAACCTGATCCAAATCCTTGAGCAAGAAGAAATTGCTCGTCTTAACAAGTCCATTCCTGAATTTGGTCCCGGCGACACTGTGGTCGTGAGCCTGAACGTGGTTGAAGGTAACCGCAAGCGTCTGCAAGCCTATGAAGGCGTGGTGATTGCGAAGCGCAATCGCGGACTGAACAGCGGCTTCACCGTGCGCAAAATCTCCAGCGGTGAAGGTGTCGAGCGCACGTTCCAAACCTACAGCCCGCTGATTGCCAGCATTGAAGTCAAGCGCCGCGGTGATGTGCGTCGTGCCAAGTTGTACTACCTGCGTGATCGCAGCGGCAAGTCGGCTCGTATCAAGGAAAAGTTGCCAGCTCGCAAAGTGGCGGCTACAACTGCTGCTTGATCCGTTAGCAAACGGCACAAAAGGACCGCCCCAGTTTGCTGTGGCGGTTTTTTTTCGCCCCACATTCCTGCTGCCATGGCCTTGAGCCCAATCACCATAGATCCGCGCACCGTTCCGGTGCTACAGGTAGACAAACATCTGCCGGCGGTGGCGCACACCAGCCTGCAAGCGGATGCGCTGCGCTCACGTTTTGCTGCACCGCCCGATTGGCAACCGGAAATACTTGCGGAAAAAAGATTGGTGGAAGGTGAACCCATGCCCGCGGCCGTGCTGCTG
>JBEGLK010000154.1:0-5277 GCA_041183605.1 Pseudomonadota bacterium | reverse complement strand
CGGGTGTGACCACCGGTGCGGGGGAATAGGCGCCCATGCCGCCGGTGTTGGGACCCTGGTCGCCATCAAGCAGGCGTTTGTGGTCTTGGCTGGTGGCCAACGGCAGCACATTTTTGCCGTCGACCATGACGATGAAGCTGGCTTCTTCGCCTTGCAAAAATTCCTCGATGACGACCCTTGGCACCGCCGCGCCATCAGCACCTGCGTTGTGCACCACACCCAGGGTGTTGTCGAGCAACATGAAGTCAACGGCCTCGTGGGCCTCGGCGAGTGTCATGGCCACCACCACACCCTTGCCCGCGGCCAGTCCATCGGCCTTGACCACGATCGGTGCGCCTTTCTGGTCAATATAGGCGTGCGCCTTGGCTGCCTCGGTGAACGTCTCGAACTCGGCTGTGGGAATGTTGTGGCGCTGCATGAAAGCCTTGGAGAAGGCCTTGGAACTCTCCAGCTGGGCTGCCGCCTGGGTTGGGCCAAAAATACGCAGGCCCTGCTTGCGGAACACGTCCACCACGCCGGCGGCCAGCGGCACTTCCGGCCCGACCACGGTCAGCGCAATTTTTTGTGCCAGCGCCCAGGCGCACAACTCATTCACGTCGGTGATGGGCACATTCTCGAACCGGTCGTCCTGCGCGGTACCACCGTTGCCAGGTGCCAGGTAAATTTTTTGGGTCTTGGGCGATTGCACCAAGCGCCATGCCAAGGCATGTTCACGGCCACCGCCGCCTATCACCAGGACTTTCATTCGGCATCCATTTCAGCGTTGTGGTAGACCCCTTGCACATCGTCAAGGTCTTCAATGGCGTCGAGCAGTTTCTGCATGCGGATGGCTTCGTCACCGGTGAGCTCGATCGGGTTTTCAGGGCGCATGGTGACCTCAGCCACGTCGGGCGTCAGGCCAGCGGCTTCCAGGGCGTTTTTGACCGCCTCGAAGTCGGCCACGGCGGTGATCACCTCGATCGCGCCGTCGTCGTCAGTGATGACGTCTTCAGCGCCGGATTCGAGCGCCACTTCCATCACCTTGTCTTCGGAGGTGCCGGGGGCAAAAATGATTTGCCCGCAATGCTTGAACTGGAATGCCACCGAACCCTCGGTGCCCATGTTGCCGCCGTACTTGGAAAAAGCGTGGCGCACTTCAGCCACGGTGCGCACCTTGTTGTCGGTCATGGTGTCGACAATGATGGCCGCGCCACCAATGCCATAACCTTCGTAACGGATTTCCTCGTAGCTGATGCCGTCCAACGATCCCGTGGCCTTGTCGATGTTGTACTTGATGCGGTCAGCCGGCATGTTGGCCGCCTTGGCACGGTCAATGGCCAGGCGCAAGCGCGGGTTGGCACTCAGGTCGCCGCCACCGGCGCGTGCGGCCACGGTGATTTCACGAATGATGCGGGTCCAGATCTTGCCGCGCTTTTCGTCCTGACGACCTTTGCGGTGCTGAATATTGGCCCATTTACTGTGTCCTGCCACGTGAAATCCTTCAAAAGTTCGTTACGCTACTGGCTCCATTGTACTTTTTGAGGTTGACATGATCGAGCCCATCCTGATTGCCCAGCACGGCCAGACCCAATGTTTTCTGCAACCCGACAAGGCCAATCGCCACGGTTTGATCACTGGCGCCACCGGCACCGGAAAAACCATCACGCTGCAGACCCTGGCCGAAGGTTTCTCCAGGCTGGGCGTGCCGGTGTTCATGGCCGACATCAAGGGTGACCTGACCGGCATTTCACAGCCCGGGACCCTCACGCCCAAGCTGTCCCAGGTGATAACCGAGCGTGGGCTGGAGACACCCGAATTCTGTGCTTTTCCGACCACACTGTGGGATGTTTTTGGCGAACAGGGCCACCCGGTGCGCGCCACCGTGAGCGACCTAGGGCCGCTGCTGCTGGCCCGCATGCTCAACCTCAACGAAACCCAGGCCGGCGTGTTGCAACTGGTGTTCAAAATTGCCGACGACGACGGCTTGTTGCTGCTCGACATGAAAGACCTGCGCGCCATGTGCCAGTTTGTTGGCGACAACGCCAGCGACTTCACCACCGAGTACGGCAACATCAGCGCTGCCAGCATTGGTGCCATCCAGCGTGGGCTGATGCAGATCGAGGCGCAAGGCGGCGACAAGTTCTTTGGTGAGCCGATGCTCAACATCGATGATTTCATGCAGACCGATGGCTCGGGCCGCGGCATGGTCAACATCCTGGCCGCCGACAAGCTGATGAATTCACCACGTCTCTACAGCACATTTTTGCTGTGGATGCTCAGCGAACTGTTCGAAAACCTGCCCGAGGTGGGCGACCTCGACAAGCCCAAATTGGTGTTTTTCTTTGACGAGGCGCACCTGCTATTCAACGATGCCCCCAAGGTGTTGATCGAGCGCATCGAATTGGTGGTGCGCCTGGTGCGCTCCAAAGGCGTAGGCGTTTATTTTGTGACGCAAAACCCGCTCGACATTCCCGACAGCGTGTTGGCCCAACTGGGCAACCGGGTGCAGCACGCGTTGCGCGCGTTCACGCCGCGCGATCAAAAAGCGGTCAAGTCGGCTGCCGACACCATGCGCCCCAAGCCCGGACTCGACGTGGGTGCAGCCATCACCGAACTCGGTGTGGGCGAAGCCCTGGTGAGCCTATTGGACACCAAGGGCCGGCCCTGCCCGACCGAGCGTGTTTATGTGTTGCCACCGGCAAGCCAGATCGGACCGATCACTGCAGCACAACGCCAAAGTCTTCTGGCCGAGTCGATCGTGGCCGGCGTTTATGAAAAAACGCTGGACCGCGAATCGGCCTATGAAAAACTCAAGGGACACGCCGTATCACGGGCAGCGCAAGCAGACCGCAAGGCCGCCAGCGGCAACGAGGCGCCGGCAGCACAGAGTGGTGGCATGCTGGAGAGCATCAGCTCAGGCCTGGGCAGCCTGTTGGGCGGTGGTGGTGGCAGACGCACTTCGGCTGGCGAGCAACTCATCAAGAGTGCAGCCAGCTCCATCGGCCGCGAGGTGGGCCGCCAGATCATCCGCGGCGTGCTCGGCGGGATTTTTGGTGGCTCCAGGCGCTAAAACATCTGCCTAGCCCCACAAAAATCAATTCATGGCGATCTGCTTTGTGTCGATAATTTTCTTCCTACCCATATGAAAGTACTCCGATGACAACTCCTCAAGATCCGATGGTTCATGTCATAGACCACCCGCTGGTGCAGCACAAACTCACGCTGATGCGCCGCAAGGACGCCAGCACCACCAGCTTTCGCACGCTGCTCAACGAGCTGTCGATGCTGATGGCCTATGAGGTCACGCGCGACATGCCGATGCAGGAGGTTGAGATCGAGACGCCGCTGGAAACCATGAAGGCCAAGGTGATTGACGGCAAAAAGCTGGCCCTGGTGTCGATCCTGCGTGCGGGCACTGGCATCCTGGACGGCTTCTTGAGTGTGGTGCCGGGTGCACGGGTGGGCCACATCGGCCTGTACCGGGACCCCAAAACTCTGCAGGCGGTTGAATACTATTTCAAGATGCCCAAGGAAATGCCCGAACGCGACGCGGTGGTGGTCGACCCGATGCTGGCCACGGGGCATTCGGCGATTGCCGCGATCACACGCATCAAGGCGCTCAAACCCAGGTCAATCAAGTTCGTCTGCCTGCTGACCTGCCCGGAAGGCGTCAAAGCCTTGCGTGAAGCCCACCCTGATGTGGCAATCTTTACCGCTGCCATCGACCGCCAGCTCAACAGCCACGGCTACATCCTGCCAGGCCTGGGGGATGCCGGTGACCGGATTTTTGGCACCCAGTGAACTTGCAGTTGCCAAAGGACATCGATCTCAGTGGTTAATCGTCGGGTCTATCCTGTCGACAATCCCGGGATGCCAGAATGTCCCATGATCCGAAACAAGTCAAGCCTTCAAACATGCGCCAAATCAAACTGCTCACGGGGTATTTATCAAGCCTTTCCAACGGGAGGGTTGTACTCTGGTGCTATCTGATTTGGTACCTAAACACCGTGGCCCATCACTTTGATCCAGCACCCGCCATCTGGCTGAACTCGCTTGGCATCAGTGCACTGATCGGTGTTGCATTGATCCTGAGCGTAGGTGGAATCAGTTCAGCCAGACGAGACAAGCGGCAAACTCTGCGTCTCTTTGCCATGCCATTTTGCGTCTCCAGTTTTTCGTCGCTGATCAAGGGCAAAGGCTTTTTTCTGGTGCTCCCGCCTGAGCCCTCAGAATTGATCTCCAATGTACTTTGCTGTCTTGCATTCGTGGCCACCGTCATCTGCCTCAGGAAAAAGCGGCAAGTCACGAGCTGCACTGGCACAACTTGCGCAAGCAATAAAATTTAAGGCCATAACATCAGTCTTGCCAAGTCAGGCAAATCAGCTTTGCCAGCCGATCACACTTCCAGCCACTCCCTGCGTGCTGTGTCGGCCTGACGCAGCGCTTCTGGTGTTCCTTCAAAAACCACCCGGCCGTGGCCCATCAGGTAACAGCGGTCTGACACGTCCAGCGCCAGCGTCAGCTTTTGTTCGATCAGCAAAATCGAAATACCGCGCGCCTTGAGTTGTTTGAAGAAATGCGCCAGGCCCTCGATCACCCTGGGGGCCAGGCCCTCGGTGGGTTCGTCAACGATGAGCAGATCAGGGTCCCCCATCAGGCTGCGGCACAGGGTCAGCATTTGCTGCTCCCCGCCCGACAGTACCCCAGCGGCGGTGTGCTGGCGCGCTTGAAGTTGCGGAAACATGGCATACATGTCGCCCAGCGCCAAACGCCCCTTGGTTGCTTTGTTTTTTTGCCCAAGCAGCAGGTTTTGGTGCACCGTGAGTGTGGGGAAAATGTCGCGGCTTTCAGGCACATAACCCAGGCCGGAGCGGGCAATTTCAAACGTCTTTTTGCCCAGCATTTGCTCGCCCCGCCATAACACCGAGCCCCTTGCATTCGCCAGCCCCATGATGGCTTTGGCTGCGGTGGATCGGCCCGACCCGTTGCGCCCCAGCAAGGCCACGATTTCACCCGCCTCCACCCGCAATGCCACCCCATGCAACACATGGCTGTTGCCATAAAAGGCGTGTAATTGTTCAACTTCAAGCATCAGCTTGCCCCGGCGTGTTTCGCCATCGCGCCCAGATATGCTTGTTGCACCAGCGTATTGGCACGCACCACATCCGGGGTATCAAAAGCCAGCAGTTCGCCGTATGCCAGCACGGCAATCCGGTCGGCAAGGTCAAACACCACGCCCATGTCGTGCTCCACCATCAGCAGGGTTTTGCCTTCGGTGGCCTGTCTGATCAAATGGAC
>JBEGLK010000153.1:0-5280 GCA_041183605.1 Pseudomonadota bacterium | reverse complement strand
GAGGTTCTCGTCGTAGCGGCGGGCCTCGAATTCCTCGTTGTTGAAATACTTCACCGTTTCATAGTTCAGCAAGGAGTCGATGGCGCGGCTGTGCGCGTTTGAATCCAGTTCGTTCATCTGCTTTCTGAACTGGGTACGCCATTCGGTCACCGATACGGTGAAGGCGATGTAGAGTATCAGCGCGATGACGGTGATCCAGGCAAACCACATGTCGAACTTGACCGCCAGCACACTCAGCACCAGCGCGACCTCGATCAAGGTCGGAAAGATGCTGTAGAGCGAGTAGCTGATGAGCGACTGCACGGCGCGGGTGCCGCGTTCGATGTCGCGGGTCATGCCACCGGTCTGGCGCTCCAGGTGAAAGCGCAGGCTCAGCGCGTGTAAATGGCGAAACACCTGCACCGAAATGCTGCGCGAGGCGCCCTCAGTGGCCTTGGCGAAGATCAGCTCGCGCAATTCGGCAAACAGCGTGGTCGACAGGCGCAGCAGGCCGTAGGCCAGCAGCAAACCGAGCGGCACCACGAGCAGGGCCTGTGCGCCGATGGTGCCCTTGGGGTTCATGGTGTCGACCAGCTCCTTGAGCAGCAGCGGCACACCGACGTTGGCGAGTTTGGCACCGACCATGAAGGCGAGTGCTGCCATCACGCGCCACTTGTAGGCCCACAGGTAGGGGAAAAGGCGCCGCAGGGTGGCCCAGTCGGAGCGGGTGGCAGGTTGGCCGTCAGCGGGTGTCGGAAGAGTATCGTTTTGACGACGGGAAGAATGGCTGCGCATGGAGGACAATATGAAAAAGTACTGATTAACCCAGGATTGTGCCCATGTCTGCAAGCCCCCACGGTCAAACGGTTCCCTCAAGGAAGGGTAACAAAGAAGTCATGTATGTTTCATTGCCGACCGATGAGCAACTGGTGCTCAAGGTGATCCCGATGCCGCGTGACTGCAATATCAACGGTGATATTTTTGGCGGCTGGGTCATGGCCCAGGTGGATCTGGCCGGCGCGGTGGCAGCAGCCCCCTATGCCAAGGGCCGCATGGCAACCGTCGCGGTCAACGAATTCGTCTTCAAGCAACCGGTGCGGGTGGGCGACGTGTTGTCGTACTTCGGCAAGCTGGTGCGTATCGGGCGCACCTCCATCACCGTCAAGATCGAGGTGTATGCCGAGCGCATCAGCGCCCAGGGCAAATACATCAAGGTGACGGAGGCTTCACTGACCTATGTGGCACTTGACGAACAGGGCAATCCGCGCGAAGTGCCCAAGGTGTCGTGATGTTTGCCGCAGGATGACAAAGCTGCGGCGAGATCAGACAAACGCACTTTCCTTGGACTGTGAAAAACGCATCACCACATACACACACAGGCCTGAGCTGACCAGCAGGATGGTCGAGAGCGCCGCGGCAATGCCAAATTCTCCGTCGAGCACCGCACCGTAAATGCGCACCGGCATGGTGGTGGTGCGGCCGGTGTAGAGCAGCAGTGTGGATGACAGTTCGTTGATGGCGGTGATGAAACTCATCATGGCCCCGGCCACCACACCGGGCAACATCAGTGGCACCGTGATCCTGAAAAATGCCTTGGCCGGTGATGCACCCAGGCTGATGGCGGCCTCTTCAATTGAGGGTTTGATCTGGCGCAGCACCGCACTGGTGGCCCGCACGCCATAGGGCAGGCGCCGGATGAACAGGATCAGTACGATGATGCTGGCGGTGCCCACCAGATCAAGTGCGCCGGTGTTGAAGGTGAGCAGGAAACCGATGGCCATGACGACGCCGGGCACAACATAGGGCACCATCAGGACCGAATCCAGCAGGCCGGACACCGGTGTCTCGCGACGCACGATGATGTAAGACATCAGGCCGCCCACCAGCGTGATCAGCAGCGTGGCCAGCAGCGCAAAGCGGAAGGTGTTGATCACCGCGTCAGGGACCTCGCGAATGACGCGCAGATAACTGTTGAGGCCGAAGCCGCCGCTGAAGACCGGTCCGCTGGTTTGCAGGAACGAGGTGTAGATCACCACCAGGATCGGCAGCGTGGCCAACGCCACAACGGCGTAACACAGGGTATGCACCAGCACACCATAAGCGCCGCTGCAGGTTTTGGGGACCACCAGGTTGGTCATCCCGCCGGCGTAGCGACGTTTGCTGATCAGGTAACGCTGCAGGAAAACCGCCAACATCGAAATGACAATCATCAGCATCGAGATACTGACCGCCATGGTGGGTGGTCCGCCCATTTCCGAGGTGTACTGGTTGTAGGCGATGGTCGACAGGGTGCGCAGGTCGCGCCCGATGATGGACGGTGTGCCAAAGTCGGCAATGGACAACACAAAACACAAAATGGCTCCCGAGCTGGTGGCCGGAAACACCAGCGGCAGAGTGACCTTGGAAAAACGCTGCCAACGCGTGCAACCCAGGTTGGCCGCCGCCTCTTCGAACGAGCGGTTGATGTTGCGCAGCGCACTTTCGGTCATCAGGTAAACAAAGGGAAAAAATTTCAGGCTGAACACCAGAATGATGCCGTGCATGCCATAGATGGTGGGCAGGTTCAGGCCCAGTGCCTTCATCTGCAGGGTGAACCAGCCGTTGTTGCCGGCCACCACCACCCAGGAATAAGCGCCGATGAAAGGCGGCGACACCAGCGCCAGCACCGCCAGCGTGGCAATCAGGTTGCGCCCCTTGATGACGTAACGTGCCGTGCAATAAGCCAGCGGCACACCCAGCAGACAGGCGCCCAGCATGCCACCCACACCCACAATCACGGTGTTGCCCAAGGCGCCCAGGTAGTAGGGATGGGTGAGTACCTTGGTGTAGTTGGCCAGCGTGAAGCTCCGGCTCTCAGGGTCGATAAAGCCCAGTTC
This sequence comes from Pseudomonadota bacterium, assembly GCA_041183605.1. Lineage (GTDB taxonomy): Bacteria > Pseudomonadota > Gammaproteobacteria > Burkholderiales > Burkholderiaceae_C > Rhodoferax. The sequence goes on along the minus strand of JBEGLK010000153.1, from coordinate 2,425 downwards.
CAGCACCTGGACAATGGGCCAGACCAGCAACAGGCCGATGACAAGCACGGCCAGCGCCATGACGCCCGACCAGAAGTCGAGCCGTCTCATGACAGCAAGGTCCCGGTGTCGCCGGCAGAAAAATAAAGGATGTGACTGGCGGGCAGTGCCAGCTCTAGGGTCTGCCCGGTCCGCAATGCCATCATGGCCTGGCTTGGCGACACCAGTGCTTCCAGCAGACCATGGCCGGTCACTTCGACCGCGAGTTGCAACTCGCGTCCGGTGAACATGGCTTGTTTCAGCACACCACTGACACCCAGCGCAGGACCGCTTGCGGCCTGGTTGATCAGCACGTTTTCGGGCCGGATCGAGGCCACGCAGCCCTCACTCACCCTGGCGAGCAAGGCCTGCGGCAGGTCGATCTGCTGGCCCAGCAGGCGCATCGTTCCTGTTGTGTCACGGCTCATCGGCATGAAGTTGTTGCTGCCGACAAAGGTCGCCACAAAACGGTTCGCGGGCCGGTTGTAAATGTCCCAGGGCGTGCCCAGTTGCTGCACCACGCCGTCGTGCATCACACACACCTGGTCGGAAATGGACAGGGCTTCTTCCTGGTCATGGGTCACATAAACCGTGGTGGTGCCAAAGGATTGTTGCAACAAACGGATGTCGCGCCGCAGATCGACCCGCAACTTGGCGTCGAGATTGGACAGCGGCTCGTCCATCAGCAAGACCTTGGGCCGGATCACCAGCGCACGCGCCAGGCCGACCCGTTGTTGCTGCCCGCCGCTGAGCTGGTGCGGCATGCGCTGGGCATGGTCCTCCAGCTGGACGGTGGCCAGCATGTCATTGACCCGTTTTGCAATGTCTGCGGCGGGCACTTTTTTCTGGATCAGTCCAAAGGCCACATTGTCAAAAACGCTGAGGTGCGGAAAGACGGCATAGTCCTGGAACACCATGCCGACATCACGCTGGTTGGCACCCAGGTGACTGATCGATTGACCATCGACCAGAATGTCGCCGCCATCCTGCTGGTGAAAGCCCGCGATGGCGCGCAGCAAGGTGGTCTTGCCACAGCCGCTGGGGCCCAGCAGGGTGAAAAAAGCGCCGCTGTCGATGCTCAGGTTGATGTCTTTGAGGGCGACATGTTTGCCGTAAACCTTCTTGATGTTTTTGAGCTGGACCTGGGACATGAATCGACCTTGCGCTTGGCGGTGCAGTTTTTATTTCTTGTTCAGCAACAAATCGTTCCATTTGGCCAGGATGCGCGCGCGGTTGGCGCCGGCCCAATCGTCGTTGTACTTGAAGACATTGATCTTGTTCAGGGGTGTCAAGGGGTTCTTGCTCACCACATCGCTGCGCACCGTGCGACGGCCGACACTGTCAAGAATCTCCTGGGCCTCGCGAGACAACATGAAGTTGATGAAGGCCTTGCCGCCTTCGGCATTGGCTGGTGTGGCGATGAGTGCCATCGAGTCCGCCAGGGCTGAGGTGCCATCGGTCGGGTAAATGATGTCCACCGGGCCGCCGCCCATCTTGAATTTGAGCAGGGTGTCTTCGTTGGACAGGCCGATCGCAGCCTCGCCGTCATTGACAAACTTGGATACGGCGCCCGAGCTGTTGGAGAGCACCGAGTTGTCGAGAATCTTGCTGTAGATGTCCCAGCCCTTTTCCTCGCCATAAATTTGCAGGATCAGGGCGAGCTGAATAAAGGCGGAACCGGATTTGTCGGGGCGACCGGCGGAAATCTTGCCCTTGTACATGGGTTTGCCCAGATCGATCCAGGTCTTGGGGTACTGCGCGGGTGTGAGCTGTTTGGTGTTCACGCCAAATGAGTTGGCAACCGCCGTGAAAGGCACGGCAGCGTCATTGACCTTGAACACATTGGACAGGTATTTGATGTTTTCCGGCACAAACTTGGAAAAAAGGTTGCCGTTGGCCTCGATCACATCGGTGGACACGCTGAATAACACGTCAGCGCCCTGGCGGCCCTTTTCGGCCTTGAGCCGGTTGATCAGGTCACCCGATCCGCCCTTGATCAGGTCCACCTTGACATTGGCACTTTTCTCGAAGGCCGGGATCACATGGTCAATCAGGTCCTGCGGTGCCGCGCTGTAGATGACCACCCGGTTTTGGGCGGCGGCAGAAAAGCTCAGCAAGGTGCCCAGCGCCAGCGCGCCAAAAAGTCTGCGTGTCGTGTTCATGAAGAATGTCCTTGAGATAAGGGGTTGATTTGTGCCCCAATATTTTGTCTGAATTGCAGCCGTGATTGCCGTCGGGGTTTCATCTTGGCCTAAGGAAAACCCTTAATCGTGAGCGGGCATCAGGCCCAGAGATGAAGTGGATAACTTCCGGCCTCGATCAATCGCTGGACGGCTTCGGCGCAGGCGGCCTTGTCCTGTCGATAGGTCACGCCAAACCAGGCACTTTCGGTGGGTAAAACGCGGCA
>JBEGLK010000152.1:0-5282 GCA_041183605.1 Pseudomonadota bacterium | reverse complement strand
TTCAAGCACTGTGCGTGGTCCGGCGCCATAAATCACCCCCGGAATACCCCTTTGCGCAAACAGTCGCACGTCGGTGTAGAGAGGTGTGCCCATGGCCGCAATATTTTCGTGAAAGATTGCCTTGCCGTGTTTCTGGATCGCTTCGACCAGGGGCTGGTTGCCGGGTAGCGGCTGCATCGCCTCGGCCAGCAACATGCGCTTGACCTCGACCATGATGCCCGGCATCCCGTCTGCGGTTTCTGCGATGAGTTTCCTGAGCGTCGCTTCGACCTCTGTCGCGTTTTCTTCGGGGATCATGCGTCTGTCCAATTTGAAGCAGACTTTGCCCGGTACCACGTTGGTGTTGGTGCCACCGCTGATGAGGCCAACGTTCAGGTAAGGGTGCTTGATGCCCGGCACCTTCGAGCGGATGGATTGGTACAGCGTATTTTGCGCGTACAGCACATTCAGGATTTTTACCGCGGCCTGCAAGGCGTCGACACCCGAATCGGGAATGGCGGCATGCGCCATCTGGCCGTGCACCGTTACTTCAAGTTGCAGGCAACCGTTGTGGGCCGTGATGACCTGGTAGCTGAAGCCCGCGGCAATCAGCAGGTCGGGTTGCGTGAGTTGGTGTTGCAGCAACCAGGCCGGGCCGACTTCGCCGCCAAATTCTTCGTCGTAGGTGAACAGCAGCTCAATACCGCCTTTGTCAGGTTTGCACACGGCTTCGAGCGCGCGCATGGCAAAGGTGAAGGTGGCAAAGTCGCACTTGCTGACCGCGCTGGCGCGGCCGTAGATCTTGCCGTCAGCGATCTCGCCGCCGTAGGGGTCATGTGTCCAACCCTCGCCGGGTGGTACCACGTCGCCATGGGCGTTGAGCGCAATCATCTTGCCGCCCGCGCCATATCGGTGGCGCACGATCAGGTTGGTGATGCTTTGCAGCCCGGCAGCTTGGACCGCGGCCACCGGCACCGGGTGTTTTTCGGCCTCGATGCCCATGGCATGTAACAGTTCAGCCGTACGCTCGGCGTGGGGTGCATTGTTGCCCGGTGGCGTGTCGGTGGGGACGCGGATCAGTTCCTGTAAAAATCGCACTTGTTCGTCAAAGTGCGCGTCGATCCAGGCGTCGATTTGGGTGTAAGGGGTCATTGTTATCGGAGGTTTATTTGTAGGGTGCCTGGCCGCACAACTGTTCCAATAAGTGCTTGAACGCCTCCACCGCCAACTGCATGTCGTCGCTGGTGGTGGATTCGAGCGGGTTGTGGCTGATGCCGGCGTTCTGTCCGCGCACAAATAACATGGCTTGCGGCAGGATGGTGTGCAGCTTCATGGCATCGTGGCCGGCGCCGCTCGGCATGTGATGGATCGGCAGTCCCAGGCTGGACACAGCATCTTCCCAGCGCCTTCGCCAATCCGGTGCGCTGGGTGCGGCGCTGGCACGCATGGATTCGGTGATGTCAAGGCTGACTTTGCGCTTTGTGCAGATGTCGCGCAATGTCTCCAGCAGATCGGCCTGCAGTGCGTCACGCTGCGCATCGCTAGGCGCGCGTAGGTCGAGCGAAAACTGGCAGCGGCCCGGCACCACGTTGACCGAACCGTTGGGCACCACGAGTTGTCCTACCGTTGCGACCGAGTCGCCATCGCGGCTGGCGCGGTGTTCGCAGGCCAGCATGAATTCGGCCACGGCGCAGGCCGCATCCGCGCGCTGGTTCATCGGTGTGGTGCCGGCGTGGCTGGCGGTGCCCGTCACTTCGCCGTTGTAGCGTGCGCTGGCGTTGATGGATGTCACGATGCCGAGCGGCAGGTTCAGCGCATAAAGCACCGGGCCCTGCTCGATGTGCACTTCAACAAAACCCAGGTAGTTGGCCGGATCACGTTTGAGCCGGGGGATGTCTTCGGGGCACAGTCCCGCCTGATGCATGGCCGTGCGCATTGACACACCGTTCGCATCCACCTGTTCAAGCCAGGCAGGATTGAAGTCGCCAGTGAGTGCGCCCGAGCCCAGGAAGGTGGCCTTGAAGCGCTGGCCTTCCTCTTCGGCAAAAGCCACCACCTCGATCGCAAACGGCAGGCGTTTGCCATCACGGTGCAGTTCGCGCACGCAGGCCATGGGCACAAAAATGCCGAGCCGGCCATCGTATTTGCCACCGTTACGCACCGTGTCGTAGTGGCTGCCGGTGAGCAGGGTCTTGCCAGGCGTCATGGCTTCATATCGCCCCACCACATTGCCCACCGCGTCAATGGTCACGCTGTCAAAGCCGCAAGCCAGCATGTGCTCATGGATGAACGCAGCGCAGGCCCGGTGCGCCTCGGTCAGGTAGGTCACGGTGAGTTGACCGGGTACTTCAGAGAACTGGCTCAACTGTTCCTGCCAGTCCCAAACCGTGTTGCCCAGCTCGGGGTCGACGCCAAACTTGTCGTTGAGGCGAATCTCGGCAATCCGGTGGATGTTGCGCAGGCATTCCTGCAACTCGAAGTCAGGGTGCCCCTGCAGGCGGCGCTCAAACGTGGCAATGATCTCGGCCCGGCTCAGGCCCAGGCCGCGCGGGCCGCGCACGGCCAGAATGAACGGCCAGCCAAATTTGGCGTTGTAGTCGGCGTTGAGTTGTTGCAGCAGGGCAAATTCTTCGGCGCTGCAATGGGTCAAGCCGGCCTGGCTCTGCTCGTTGGTTGACTCGGCCGTCAGGCTTTGGCTCACCATGGCCTTGCCCGCCAGTTCAGGGTGGGCGCGGATCAGGCCGAGCTGGGCCTCGCGCGTGGCGGAACTGAGCACCCGCGTCAGGATGAATTTGAGCTGGGCTAGCGACTTGAAGGGGCGTTGTTGCAGCGCCGCTTCAGCAATCCACGGCGAGTGTTCGTAAAGCCCGTCGAGCAGTTGCAAAGCCTCGTCCGGACTGGCGCTGTTGAGTTGATCAAGGTTCAGCAGCATGGTGTCAAGCCTGGGTGGTATAGGGATGTGTCGTCTTCCAGTGCCGTGCAATGTCAATGCGGCGGCAGACCCACACCTTCTCATGCTGGCCAATGTAATCGAGGAAACGTTGCAAGGCCACAATGCGGCCCGGGCGCCCGAGCAGCCGACAGTGCATGCCCACACTCATCATCTTGGGCGCGTTCTGCCCGGCCGGATCGCCCTCGGCATACAGCGCGTCAAAACTGTCCTTGAGGTACTGAAAAAACGGGTCAGCGTGTGAGTAACCCTGAGGCAGGGCAAAACGCATGTCGTTGCAGTCCAGCGTGTAGGGCACGATCAGCTGCGGCACCACCTCGCCGCTGGTTTTGGCGACCTCCATCCAGAACGGCAGGTCGTCGCCATAATAATCGCTGTCGTATTCAAAACCACCGAAGTCGGCCACCAGTCGGCGCGTGTTCGGGCTGTCACGCCCGGTGTACCAGCCAAGCGGCCGGGCCCCCATCAGGCGGGTCAGGATCTCCATGCCGCGTGCCATGTGTTCGCGCTCCACTTCTTCGGGCACACCCTGGTAATGAATCCAGCGCCAGCCGTGGCAGGCGATCTCGTGCCCCAGGCTCTGGCAGGCCTGCACCAGTTCGGGGTAACGCTCCAGCGCCATGCTGACGCCAAACACCGTGACCGGCAGTCCGCGCTGCTCGAATTCACGCAGGATGCGCCAGACGCCGGCCCGCGCGCCGTATTCGTAAATGCCTTCCATGCTGATGTGGCGCTGCGGGTAGCTGGCCGGGTTGAACATCTCGGACAAAAATTGTTCCGATCCAACATCGCCATGCAGCACGGAGTTTTCACCACCTTCTTCGTAATTCAGGACAAACTGCACCGCAATCCGGGCCTGGTCCGGCCAATTGGCATGGGGTGGCGTGGGACCGTAGCCTTTAAGGTCACGCGGGTAGGGCAGGGTGCTGTTGTAAGAGGGCATGGGACTGCTTGATAGTTTGGTTAGGGTCAGGAAAAAGCGTTTGACAAGGCATCGAAGGTGTCGGCGGCCGACGCGGGTTCGAAATTGAGATTAGCCTCGACGTGTTGCAGGTGTTCTTCCATCAAGCGCACGGCCAGCCCTTCGTCCCTGGCGGCCAGTGCCTTGACAATCTGCGCGTGCTCGTCGCTTGAATGCACGGCAGCGTAGGTGGATTGGTACATCAGCGTGATCAGCGAGCAGCGCGAGATCAACTCGCCGAGCAACTCCGCCAGCACCTGGTTGTCCATGAGCTCTGCCATGCGCACATGAAAGTCGCCCAGCAACTCGTTGCGCTGAGTGCGTCCGTCCTCAAGCGCCAGTGCCGCCTGTTCTGCCTTGATGTGAGCTTGCAGCACCTTGATTTGTTTGCCAGTCACCTGGCGCACAAAGGCGCGCGTGGCTTCGAGCTCCAGCATGCGGCGCACTGCAAACACCTGTCTGGCCTCAGCTACCGAGGGTGTGGCCACATAGGCGCCGCGGGCCGGCGTCATGCTGATCAGCCGGTGTTGGGAAAGCTGGAACAGGGCTTGGCGCACCAGTGTGCGCGATACGCCAAATTGGCTCGCGATTTTTTGTTCGGCCAGCTTGGTGCCGGGCTTGAGCTTGTGCGTCACGATGGCTTGTGTGAGCGCCACCACAATCTGGTCAGTGCTTGAAGTGGCCGTGTTGCCGGAAAGAATTTGTTCGGATGCCATGACGTGATGATAGCCGTTTAAGGAAAAAGTGTATACACTTTGGCGAATTTCTTGAGGAAATCATCATGGGACTCAGTACACATGTTCTCGACACGATGCACGGCCAACCCGCAGCAGGCATGCCTGTGGCCCTGTATGCGACCGGACCCGGGGGAGAGCATTGCCTGAAGCAATTTGTGCTCAATCAGGATGGTCGTAATCCCGACGGGCTGTTGCTCGACGCGGCCCAATTGAAGCGCGGGACCTATCGGCTGGTGTTTGATGTGGCCGCTTATTTCAAGGAGCGTGGCGTTGCGCTGCCTGAACCCAACTTCCTGAATCAGGTGAGCCTGGACTTCGGCGTGGCTTCACCCGAGCAACACTACCATGTGCCGCTGCTGGTGAGCCCGTGGAGTTATTCGACTTATCGGGGTTCGTGAGGTGCGGTTGTTCCGCAAGCTTAATCAGTTGAGGACAGAGCAAATTTGCCGCGCAAATCTTGGTCTGTCCCGCAAAGTATCACATTTGTCCTTCCGTCAGCGTATCGAGCTGAAACCGGCCGCTTTTGTGCCAGAGCCAGGTGTCGGTGTAGGTGACCCGGCCCATACGCACGGGTGCGGGGTAGGGTTCGGCCTGGCGCACGGTGCGTTCGATCTCGGCCATCACCTCGGGCGCGTGTTTGGGTGCGCGCATCCAG
>JBEGLK010000151.1:0-6477 GCA_041183605.1 Pseudomonadota bacterium | reverse complement strand
CTCGCGCAATTCCAGTTCCAGATTTTTGCTGGCGCTGATGTCGGTAAAGGTAATGACCAGGCCATCGATCCGGTTGTCCTGAGTGCGGTACGGCATGATACGCACCCTGAACCAACGCGAACCCGTGGCAGGCACATCGGATTCCGTGAACACCAGCGTGCGCAATACCTCACGCGCGTCCGCGACCATGCTGGGGTAAGTCAGGTCACACACGATGTCTGTGATGCTGCGTCCGGCATCCCCGGGGATCAGCTTGAAAAGCCTGGTGGTCGATGGAGTGAAGCGGCGCACCTGCAGTGCATCATCCAGAAAAAGAACTGCAATTTCAGTGCTGTCGAGCAGGTTGCGCATGTCATTGCTGGCGCGCGACACCTCCGCCACCTTGAGCCGCAGCTCATTGTTGATGGTTCGCAGTTCCTCATTCATTGACTGCATTTCTTCCTTGGAGGTGGTCAACTCCTCGTTGGTGGACTGCAGCTCTTCATTGGTGGACTGCAATTCCTCGTTGGTGGATTTGAGCTCTTCCTGCGAGGTTTGCATCTCTTCGCGGGTCGAGCGCGCGTCTTCTCGCGCATGTTGCAATTCCTGCAATGCAGCCTCAAGCCGCATTGCATCGCCGGCATCACCCGACCCCTCCGACGCCGTGCGACGCTTGCGCGGGCTGGGCGCTTCAACGTCGCGAAAAACAACCAGCAAAGTGCCATTCAGGGCCACAGGTTCACTGATAGGCTGCACCAGCACATCCACATAGTGCACCGGGTCATGGCTGCTGATTTTGACCCGTTTGAGGGTGGCCACCTTGTTTTCGCGCACGGCACGATAAAACGCCTCACTCAGCGCCTGCCGTAGTCCGTCGCGGGCCATGGCAAACAAATTCAGGCTGGGTTTGCCCGCAGCCGGCTCCAGGTATTTGCCGGTCTTGCCGCTGAAATAGAGCATCTCGCCGCTGCTGCCCACCAACAAGGCTGCCGGCGCATAGTTGCCCAGGACCAGTTGCTCCACCAATGTCTGCAGATCGTGCGCCGCGGACGAGGCACCATGCGCCTGCAACGTCTCCATGGGCAATCGCACACTGGCATGGGTGAATGTGCTCGGCATACCCGCCTGCAGGGCGGGCGTTGGCACATCCAGCCGACGGTAAAGGCGTGAACGGCTCCGACTGACTCCGAGCTGCCCAGCAACAGAAAGCCACCAGACGTCATGCTGTAATGAAAGAGTTGCATCAGTTTTTCCTGCAGTCCAGCCTCCAGGTAGATCAGCAGATTGCGGCAACTCAAAAAATCGATCTTGGTGAAAGGCGGGTCCACAATGACGTTCTGCTCGGCAAAAATCACCATCTCCCGGATTTCGTTGCAAATCCGGTAGCCCGAGGCCTCAGCCACAAAAAAGCGCTTCAGGCGCGCCTCCGAAACGTCTGCACTGATGCTGGGTGGATAGAGCCCCGTGCGAGCACGCGCAATGGCCTCCTTGTCCAGATCGGAGGCAAATATCAGCAACTTGTAGCGTGGTGCCGCGGTGACATCATCCAGCGACTCCTTGAACAACATGGCCAGTGAATAAGCCTCTTCACCCGTCGAACAGCCGGGTATCCATGCGCGCAGTTGGGCGCCGTCGGGATGATTGGCACGCAGTGCCGGCAGCACCTCACGCTTGACCTGCTCCCAGACCTCGGTATCACGAAAAAAACTGGTAACACCAATGAGCAACTCGGCCAACAACAGCTCGATTTCCTTGGGGTTCTCGCGCACATAACGCAGGTAATCATCAATGCGGGGCAACTGGTGCAAGCCCATGCGGCGCTCCACGCGCCGCATGATGGTATTTTTCTTGTAGGCCGAAAAATCATGGCCGGTATGGGTACGCAGCAAGACCAGGATCTTGTCAAGAAAGCTGGCCGCCGTGCGTTGAAACTCGGCCTCGATCTGGGCCTGGACATCTCCCACCAGCCGGATCCGCTTGACAAAAGTAATGACCCTGGCAGGCAACTCTTCGGCCGGTGCCACGGCGTCAACCACATCAGCGTCAATCGCGCTGCGCGGCATGCTGTCAAACTGGGCGGAAGCCGGTGACTGCGCAAATGCAGCGCCGCCCGCCTGTCTGATGGCGCGCAAACCCATGGTGCCATCCGAGCCCATGCCCGACAGAATAACGCCAATGCTGTTGTGCTGTCGGTCATCAGCCAGGGATTTGAAGAAAAAGTCAATCGGTTGGCGCAAACCACGCGCCTCAGTAGGCTCGAACAAATGCAGCACACCGTTCAACAACGACATGTCCTTACCAGGCGGAATCACATAAACGTGATCAGGTTCAACCAGCATTTGATCCGTCACCTGCTGCACCGGCATGGGCGTATGGTGCCGCAACAATTCCACCAGCATGCCCTCGCTGTTGGGATCGCGGTGCTGCACCACCACAATGGCGATGCCACACTGAGGTGGTACGTGCGATAAAAATTGTTCTAACGCCGTCAAGCCGCCAGCGGACGCCCCGATTCCCAAAATCGGGAAAGCAGCACGAGTTGCAGCCAAGGTGTTGTCGTTAGTCACTCAATCAATCCCTGTGATGGTTATTTCTCTTGCAGCATGAACAATACGAAAATTGTAAGCTCAGAGAATAAACGCTGATAACTATATTTCAGGGTGATTACAGGGTCATTACAAGGTCTTTCCTTTTAATTTTGACAACAACTCAAGGCCGATTGGACTAAGCCACCCACGTCGGCCCATCATGGCCGGCGATGCCACTCACCTCTCAAAATGGCACAACGCGCCCTGGTCGAGAATTTTTATTTCCCGGAATTCCACCTCGATGATGCCCTGCTGGACCAAGGCTGAAAAAGCACGGCTGACCGTCTCCACCGTCACACTCAAATGATGACCGATGTCGCGCCGGGTCATTGGCAGAATAAAGCGGCTGGGCGACCAGCCCATGTCTTCAAAGCGCCTGGACATCGTGTGGAGGAATCTGGCCACACGGGCTTCTGATTTGACCGAACGTGTCAGGGAATAAGCCTCCTGCTCCTGCATGATTTCGCGGCTGCTGGCCCAATAAGCCATGTGCTCCAAGTGGTTGGAGCTGCCGTCGGGGGCGAACAGTTCGGTGGCCGGTATACGAATCAGGTCGCAGTCCGTCAGCGCCACGACTTCACTCATGTAGGTGTTCTGGTAAATGCCGTCAAATCCGAGCAAATTGCCTTTCATTGGGAAACCCAGCACATGGACCCCGCCATCCACATTGGTGATCAGGGTCTTGAGGGTCCCAAGACGCACCACATACAGGCCGTCGAAGGGCTGGCCCATCACCAGGGCGGACTGCCCGGCCTTCAGTCGCCTGCGCTGAAACAATGGCGACTCGGCGCCTGCCTGCAAATGGCTGTCGTAGCGCAACAAATCGTGGAGATCCTGCAATGTGGACCAGCGCTCATCAAGCCCGGGCTTCAGGATAGGGTGCGCAGCGCTGGGAAGCCAGCTTGTCGATGTTGGCTGTACCTGAAGATTCATCATGGCAAACTCCCTCTGTGTCGTTGGCAGGAGGCCGCGCCCGACGGGCACACAAGCAATCCCTGAGTGCAACTCTAAATTGCCTCAGGTGAATCGTCTGTAGGGAGAGTTAAACAGCGCGCGCCGGCAAACATCGACAAAATGCACGTTCGTGCCAGTCGGCGCTGTTAACGCAGGTCGAAATCTTCCACGTCAATCAACTTGTAGCGCACCGCCAGTCGCACCAGTCCGGGCACATCCTTGACACCCAGTTTTTTCATCAGACGGCTGCGGTAAGTGGCCACCGTCTTGGGCGACAAATGCAGCGTGGCGCCGATGGCCGAACTGGACTTGCCGCGCACCACCATCACAATGATTTGCCGCTCGCGTGGCGACAGCAGGCTCAGTGGATCGTGATCGGGTTGGGTGAGTGCCTCCAGAGCCAGGTCGGCCACGTTGGCGCCCAGAAATTTTTTGCCATTCAGCGCAGACTCGATGGCGCCCATGAGCTCACTTGCCGGAGATCCCTTGAGCACATAGCCACTGGCACCCAGTTGCATGGCCTCCGCCACCTGATGCGGCTGCGCTGACATGGTCAGCACCACGGTGCGCACGGGCAGATGCCGGTGCTGCAATTCGGCCTGCAGTTCCAGCCCGGAGCGACCACCGAGATTCAGGTCAAGCAACAAGACATCGGGCTTCAAGCGCAGCAGATCGGCCAGCGCCTGGGTCGGATCCGCCGTCTCGCCGACCACGGTGTGGCCGCGCGCCTCGAGCAGTGCGCGCAAGCCATCACGCATGATTTGGTGGTCTTCCACCAGATAAACACGGGTCATGACGCACACTGCCAGTGAAAAGCCACGCGCGTGCCAGGCTCTTGACCCCGACCCAAAGTGACACTGGCGCCGACGGCCTGGGCGCGCTCCTGCATGCCCAGAATACCCAGATGCCCGATCCCCAGACCAACCCCCTCGGGCAGTCCGACACCGTTGTCGATCACCGTGAGGTGCAACATCAGGGCATTGCCGGACAAATCCACCGCAACAGCACTTGCGCCCGAATGACGCAGCGCGTTTTCAACGGCTTCACGCACCACCATGAAGGCGGCATATTCGACCTCGGCCGGCCAGCGCATCACCTCCAGCTTTTGCGGCACATTGATGGAAATATCCATCTCCGGTGCACTCAGCGCACGATTTCTCAGCTCGTTGTCGAGCGCCACGCTGAGCCCCTGTTCTTCAAGCAGGGGCGGGCGCAAGTCTTGCAGCACCTGCCTGATCTGAAGGATCGCCTGACCAATGAGTTTGCCCATGCGCTCCTGCAGGTTCTGGATCTCGGTCGACAACGGGGCTGTGTGCAAGTCCGCCATCGTTTCATGGCACATGCGAATTGCTGCCAGTGATTGGCCCAACTGATCATGCAGGATTTGCGCCAGGCGCTTGACCAGCACACGCTCCTGCTTCATGAGTTTTCGGGTCAACTCGGCGAGCTGCGCGCGCGAATGTTGAAGTTGCGCCTCCGCCATCACGCGATTGGTGACATCGTGCAAGGTGACCAGCGCGCATTCGCCTTGAAGTGAATTGAATTGGGTAATGAAGCCCTCCAACTCGATTTCCTGGCCATCGACACGCAGGCCCTTGACCCGCCGCAGGCCCATCATGCGCGCTTCAGGCGCCTTTGTTGTGAATCGTTGCACCGAGGCCGGGTGTTCGGCCCGAAAACGTTCCGGCATCAGCATCTCGACCGGCTCTCCCAAAACGTTGGCACTGCTGTAACCAAAAATGCGCTCGGCGGCAGGGTTGAAGCTCTTGATCCGCCCCGTGACATCCAGGCTGATAACGGCATCGGGCAATACGCGAAGCAACGCGTCAAGCATGTTGCGTTCATCCGCACCACGCGCTCTGTTCACGCGTGAAGCACGGACTCTGTCAAGCCTGGTCATGGAACCGGCTCCGCCATGATGTGAGGTAATTGCAAATAATGACCATGTTGAACTCCCGCACCCAGTTGGCAGAAATCTTACCTGTGCGAAGGCCCGGATGGAAGCGGTGCAACAAGCAATTTGGCGAAATCAAGGCGCAGACTGCATCACGATTGAGAATTGTCATTGGCGTGGCCAGATCAAATCCTATTCTTCACTCGCTGCTCTGACAGACCGTCAGGGTACGGCAAATTTCATTCTGAAACCCAAGGAGAGTACATCATGAATAACTTGCGTTCAACTGACCTGGCACTCAACGATCCGTTTGACTCCATGTTCCGCGGCTTCCTGGCACCGATCCGATTTGAAAAAAATGAGGATGCGCTCGACATTCGCGTCGATGTGGTCGACAACGACGACGCCTTCAAGGTCCACGCCGACCTGCCCGGCGTCAAAAAAGAAGACATCAACGTCCGTATTGACGGCAACCGGGTCCACATCGACGCCGAGGCCAGGCGTGAAAAAGACGTCAAGGAAAAAGGCAAGGTAGTACGCAGCGAGCGGTATTACGGCACGGTCTCACGCGTGTTCACGTTGTCTCAGGAAGTGGACGAAGCCAAGGCGGTGGCCAAATACCAGGATGGCGTGCTGACACTTGACCTGCCCAAAAAGGCCACCACGGCGTCGAAAAAGCTGGCCATTCAATAGACTAACAGCCTCAGCGCATGAATACCCTGACCAAACTGGCGCTCGGTCTGATGGGGCGACTCCAGCCCGAGCCCGCCATCGCCCACGCGAGCATCCAGTCGCCGTCCGTTCTCGAGCAGGTTGATCTCGTGCATGCAGGCAAGGTCCTTCCGGTGCGCGAGGATGACTCCGATTCCGATGTCTCATCTGACTCCGACAGCGAGTACCAGAACGTCGCGGGCGACCCCTTCGTGTCGCGTGATGATCGTCCGTCGCCGCGCAAGCCACCGAGCGCTCCTTCACAGCCGACATGCTGGCCCAGCTGCGTTTGCGTTACTACGACTTGGTGCGCCGCGTGGGTGAAAACCGCGCCGTGCGCGAAGATGTTTT
>JBEGLK010000150.1:0-5370 GCA_041183605.1 Pseudomonadota bacterium | reverse complement strand
GCCCGCGCGATCCAGCCCAGCGCCCGTCGATGCTTGCCAGGAACGGGCCACCCGGCGTTGCAACCGGCTGTGCCGCTTGACTTGGCTGTAGGCCAGCGGCGCGCGCAATATACCGGAACGCTTGAACAACACATCGGCCAGCGGGCGGCTTCCCAAACCACGCACCGAGCGCCAGGCACCCAATGAGTCGGCGTGTGAGGTGACGCTGCGGGCGAACACCAGCGCCTGGCCATCCACCCGCAGCATTACCTCGCGCACGTAGCCAACCCGAAGCCCATACAGGCCCAAGGCAAGCGACTCATCAGGCGTGAGCGGCTGACGCCCTTGCGACAGCACCTGAACGCTGAAGGTTTGACCTTTGGCCGCCAGGCGTGCACTCAACGAGCCGGAGGCCCGCAACCAGTGCCGCAAACCGCCCCGCGCAGGGGTAAACGCCCGCCAGACCATCAGCGATGTGCCCTGATCGAGGCCAGAATGCCGAGCGTAAAGAGAACCGCGGCCCAGGCCTGCGCTGCATCAGGCCAGACACCGTCCCAGGCAAAAGAATAGAACAGGGCAAACAAGGTTTCACTCACAATCAACTGACCACACAAACTCACATTCAGACGCTGGCTGGCCACATTCCACATGATGCTGCCAGCCCAGCCGGAACCAATGCCAGTGGCAATACAAGCCACGGCAGTCAGCGCCCGATTATCCAGGGCTGCCAATTCACGGATCTCGGATCCAAACAGCAACCAAAAGAAAAATGCGCCCACCCCGGTGGCGACACCAATCCAGTTGGCCCACTCGGTGGCGCTGACCTCGGGATGGCGTTTTAACCATGAGGCATTCACCAGCGCAAATGCCGTCCAGCACAACATGGCCGCCAGCGCCAGCAATACGCCCCACCAGAAACTGCCACCCCCGGCAGGCAATTGGGCCGCGTGGCTCAAGGTCGACTGCATCATCAGCGCCAGGCCGCCCAGGGTGCAAAGCATGCCTGGCAACAAGGCCTTCCATTTGAGACGTACAGGTTTACCCAGCAGCATGACCCAGACCGGAATGGTGCCAATGATGAGCGTGGGCACTTCGGTGCCCGCATCAACAATGCTTTGCGCCAGCAACAGGTAATAACCGGTCGCGCCCAGCAAGCTCATGGCCAAGGCAGTGGTGGCCTGACGGATCGTGGGCAAAGTGTGGCTGCGCCAGGTGATCGCCATGGCCAGCGCCGCCATCATGCCGAAACTGATGAAACGGCCCGCTGTCAAGTCCATCGGACTCAGTCCCGGGGTCATGCGTGGTACCACAAACACCAAACCCCACAAAGCGCCAGCTGCAAGGCCTGCCACTAGCCCGGTCAACATGTGGTGTCAGCCCAGAAAACCATCGTCAGCCTGGGTCAAGGTAGTTATGGTTGATCTATTGCCTAAAATCAGGAAATCTCGATGACAATCCGTACCAGTTTTAGCCAAATTCAACATGGCTTGAGTTTAATCAGTTGATAAAGCGAGTCCCACCATGACACCCCAAGAGATCCTGACCCAATTTGGCCCCCGCGAATCCATGGACTACGACGTGGTCGTGGTCGGGGGCGGCCCCGCCGGCCTGTCCACCGCCATCCGCCTCAAACAACTCGCCGCAGAAAAAGGCCAGGACGTCTCGGTCGTGGTACTCGAGAAAGGCTCCGAGCCCGGCGCCCATATCCTCTCGGGTGCCGTGATTGACCCCAAATCATTGACCGAACTCTTCCCCGACTGGAAGGCCATGGGGGCACCCCTGAACCAGCCCGTCACGGGTGAAGCCATGATGTTCCTCTCGGAGACCACCGGTTACCGCACGCCCAACATGTTCCTGCCCGAGTGCAGCCAGAACCACGGCAACTACATCATCAGCCTGGGCGCCCTGACCCGCTGGCTGGCCGAACAGGCGGAGGGCCTGGGCGTTGAAATTTTCCCCGGCTTTGCTGCGGCTGAAGTGCTGTATGACGAAAACGGCGCGGTGCGCGGCGTGGCCACGGGCAACATGGGCGTGGAGAAGAATGGTGAACCCGGCCCCAATTTCCAGATCGGCATGGAGCTGCTGGGCAAATACACCGTGTTTGCCGAAGGTTCCCGCGGCCACCTGGGCAAGCAGGTGATTTCCAAGTACAAACTCGATGAGGGTTGTGATCCACAAAGTTATGCGATTGGTATCAAGGAACTCTGGGAGGCTGAACCCAGCCGCCACGAGCCCGGTCTGGTGGTGCACACCGCGGGCTGGCCGATGGAGAACAATACCTATGGCGGCTCCTTCCTCTACCACATGGAAGACAACAAGATCGCCATGGGTTTCATCACGGGCTTGAACTACAGCAACCCCTATTTGAGCCCGTTCGAGGAATTCCAGCGCTGGAAGACCCACCCGAACATCCGCTGGTATCTGGAGAACTCCGCTGGTGAGGTCACCGGCAAACGTCTGGCTTATGGCGCCCGGGCCATTACGGCCGGTGGTTTGTTGTCACTGCCCAAGACGGTGTTCCCGGGTGGTGCGCTGGTGGGTTGTGACGCGGGCTTTTTGAATGTGAGCCGCATCAAGGGCAGCCACGCCGCCATCAAGTCAGGCATGCTGGCTGCTGAAGCCGCTTATGAGGCGGTGACCGCCGGACGCGCCCATGACGAGCTGAGTGCCTATCCGGAGGCGTTTGAAGCCAGCTGGCTGTATACCGAACTGAACAAGTCACGCAACTTCAAGGCCTGGTTCAAGCATGGCCTGACGGTGGGCACGCTGATGAATGGTCTGGAGCAGTTTGGCCTGAAGGGCAATATGCCGTGGACAATCCGGCGCGACAAGCCCGATCATGCCTATCTGAAGCCGGCCTCTGAATGCAAACCGATCGATTATCCGAAGCCCGATGGCAAGCTGACTTTTGACCGTCTCTCCAGTGTCTTCATCAGCAATGCCAATCACGAAGAGAACCAGCCCGCGCACCTGACCCTGAAGGATGCGAGTGTGCCGGTCAACGTGAATCTGGCCAAATATGCCGGCCCTGAGTCACGTTACTGCCCGGCCGGTGTGTATGAGTTCGTCAAGAACGATGACAACACGGATCGCCTGCAGATCAATGCGCAAAACTGTGTGCATTGCAAGACCTGCGACATCAAGGATCCGACCCAAAACATCGTCTGGGTTACGCCTGAAGGTGGCGGTGGGCCTAATTATTCGGGAATGTGAAACCAAAGCTACAGGCATGGCCCCGGTCCATGCCTGTAGAATTCAGCCCGTCAGGAGAGAGCTAGCCCAGTAAGGCGGCCGCCGAAGGCGCAGAATTGCTGATTGCAGCAATTTGAACGCTCAGGCAAAAAGGACTGACAACCGTCATCAAGTCCCCAGACTTGATCACGTATCCCCACTGGAGAGAGGTCGATTTTGGCGACAACGCCAAGATTGATCCACCGAAGGAGCAACCCGCAGTCCGTGTCTCAAACTGACACTCGGTCCCGGCGAATCTCTCAGGTAAAGCGGACAGCGGGTGCAGCACACGGCCATGACGAAGCGTCAGGCCGTGAACATTGATGTGCCCTTTGCTCACCTGGAGTCCTGATGTCTGCCACGCCTGACGATCTTCTGAAAGTTCCCCTCAACGATTTACATCTGGCCCTGGGTGCCCGCATGGTGCCGTTTGCTGGCTACAGCATGCCAGTGCAATATCCCGAAGGCCTGATGGCCGAGCACAAACACACCCGGACAGCAGCCGGTTTGTTCGATGTGTCGCATATGGGCCAGTTGCGCCTGGTCGGGCCCGACGCCGCCGCGGCGTTCGAAAGCCTGATGCCGGTCGACGTGATCGACCTGGCCGTGGGCAAACAACGCTACGGACTGCTGCTCAATGAAGTCGGCGGCATCATCGACGACCTGATGTTTGTCAACCGTGGCAGCGACATTTTTGTGATTGTCAACGGTGCCTGCAAGGTGGGCGACATCGCACACATACAAGCCAAAATTGGCAACCGGTGCGAGGTCATCCCCATGCCCGAACGCGCCCTGTTGGCGCTGCAGGGGCCGCAAGCCGTGACCGCGCTATCGCGCCTGGCCCCGGGCGTTGAAAAGCTGGTGTTCATGACCGGCGGCAGCTTCACAGTGGACACCGGAACACAAAAAATCGAGGTCTACCTGACGCGCAGCGGCTACACCGGTGAAGATGGTTTCGAAATCTCGGTACTGGCCACGGATGCCCCGGAATTGGCCAAGGCGCTGCTGGCGCAACCCGAAGTCAAACCCATCGGGTTGGGTGCCCGCAACTCGCTGCGCCTGGAAGCCGGCCTGCCACTGTATGGCAACGACATCAACAGCAGTACCACGCCGGTCGAAGCCGGCCTGCAATGGGCCATCCAAAAGGTACGCCGTGCCGGGGGCGCACGCGCCGGAGGTTTCCCGGGTGCGGACCGAATCCTGGCGCAATTGGCCGGAGTGGCGGACTCCATCACCTGCAAACGTGTCGGCCTGAAAGCGCTGGAGCGTATTCCGGTGCGCGAACATGTTGAACTGCAAAACCTGGCAGGTGAACGCATTGGTGAAGTCACCAGCGGCCTGCTCGGCCCCACCATTGACCAGCCCATTGCCATGGGCTATGTGCCGCCAGCCTTGGCCACCCTGGGCAGCCAGGTTAACGCCATCGTGCGTGGCAAGCCGGTCAAAATGGAGGTGGTGGCCATGCCCTTTGTGCCAACCAACTATTTCCGCGGTTAAGGTTTTTTCAACTTTCACACTCCCACTTTTTATTTTTTAAATATTCAGAGCATCACCATGACGATCAAATACACCCCCGACCACGAATGGATCAAGATTGACGGCAACATTGGCACCGTTGGCATCACCCCCCATGCGCAGGATGCGCTCGGTGACGTGGTGTTTGTGGACCTGCCCGAAGTGGGCAAGACCTATGCCGCCAAAGATGCTGCCGCCGTGGTGGAATCGGTCAAGGCCGCCGCAGACGTCTACATGCCTGTCAATGGCGAAGTTACCGAAGTGAACGAAGCCCTGCGCGACGACCCCTCGCTGGCCAACTCCGACCCGTTGGGTGCGGGCTGGTTCTTCAAGGTCAAGTTTGCCAACCCGGCCGAGCTGGATGCCTTCATGGACGAAACCAGCTACACCGCCTTCGCCGCAGACGCGCACTGAACCACGCAGATATCGGCCCGGGCGGGCTTCCTGCAAAAGGCCGAATGTTATGGGTCCTTGTGGCAGCTGCGCCCCTGCCTCGATTGCATCAGGTGCATGACTTGCTGCACTTCTCTATCTCAACATTTTTAAGTCACTCCCATGTCCACGCCCGCCCCATCCCTTGTCGAGTTGGAAAACTCCTGCGAATTCATCACACGCCACATCGGCATCGATGCGGCTGACGAAGTC
>JBEGLK010000149.1:0-5372 GCA_041183605.1 Pseudomonadota bacterium | reverse complement strand
AATCCGGTCCTTGATCGAGTCTGGCACGCCAGGCCCGTTGTCAATCACATGCAATTCCAGTGCCAACCGATAACGTTGTTTGCCAAAAGTGCTTTGGCGTGCCACCCGGGTGCGAAAAATGATTTGACCGTCGCCCTGACTGATGCGATCAGCCAAGGCTTGCGCCGCGTTGTGCGCAATATTGATCAAGGCCTGAATGAGTTGCTCGCGGTCGCCACGAAACTCGGGGATCGAGGTATCGTAGTCGCGCACCACCTGAAGGCCTTTGGGAAACTCCGCCAGGATCAAGGAACGCACACGTTCGCAAACTTCGTGAATGTTGACATCTCCCACCACGTGGGGGCGCCGGTGTGGCGCCAGCAGACGGTCCACCAGTGACTGCAGACGGTCCGCTTCATGGATGATGACCTGGGTGTATTCAGAGAGCTCGGGCTGGGGCATTTCCAGCTCCAGCAACTGCGCGGCACCGCGAATGCCGCCCAGCGGATTCTTGATTTCATGAGCGAGGTTGCGAATCAGTTCCTTGTTGGCTTGCGCCTGCTCGGCCAGACGCTCCTCGCGGTCCTGACGCGCCTGCTGTTCCAGCGGCAACAATTCAACGATGATGTCGGCACTTTCGGTTTGTGTCACGATCACGTGCACCGGCAACAGTTCACGCCCCAGGCGCAACAACTTGGCGTCATAGCGCAGGGCGGCAAACTCATTGCTGCCCGCACCCTGCAAGGCCGTCTGCAAATGGGCAGGCTCGGTGAACGAATCGGGCAAATGTGAACCCACAATGGTGCGCCTGGAAATTCCCAGCGCATCCTCCAGAGCGGCGTTGGCAAACATGACTGTGCCATCACTTTGCACGACCGCCACCAGCGTGGCCAGCAGATCAAAAGCACCAAAACGCTGGGCAGCTACGCTGCCTGCTGGAACGCGGTGTTTGGACGAAACCGGTTTCAAGATCGCCCCCCAAGACGGCTAGCGCCCGGCCGGGCTGGCAGGCAGGCGCTCAAGTTCACGGCGGATACCTGCCATGTCACTTTCGTTGCGCGCCAGGCTGGCCTTGAGCTCAGCCACGCGGTCGAGGTAACGCTGGTGATTACGAAACTCGTCACCACGCTTGTCTGGCTCACCGTTGTTGTATTCCTTGAGCAACTCGGCTTGCCGCGCCTCGGCCTTTTTCAGCTCGGATTGCAGGATCAACCGGGCATCGGAGTCGCGCGCCTTTTGCTCCTGCGTATTCACGCGCGGGCCGGCACTGGCCGGGTTGGCGGAACCGGTCTGGGCGGGTGCCTGTGCCGGGCGTGTGCCCTGCACCACGGTCACATTGGCGCCTTCGAGCAGCTTGCAATTTTTGGCCTGGGCTTCGGTCACGTTGTTGGTATAGACATTGCCGCAACGGTAGATGCGCTCCTGCGCCTGTGCATTGACACACAACACCAGCAGCAAACACGTCCAAGTCATTTTTCTCATAAGCATTCAAGCCCTCTCTCATCAGCAACGGCGTGGCATCCCTTCTCACGCATGGGACCTGAGTTTCCCACAATAAAAAAGGACGGCCAAAGCCGTCCTTTTTTTGACCCCAGGGTTGTCAAGCACAACCCCGAACATTTGCTTACAGCGAGTAATACATGTCGTATTCGACCGGGTGCACGGCCATGCGGAAACGTGTGACTTCCGACATCTTGAGCTCAATGTAGGCATCGAGCATGCTGTCGGTGAACACGCCACCCTTGGTCAGGAAGGCACGGTCTTTGTCCAGATGCTCGAGAGCCTGGTCCAGGCTGTGGCAGACGGTCGGCACCAACTTGTCTTCTTCCGGTGGCAGGTGGTAGAGGTCCTTGGTGGCTGCTTCGCCCGGATGGATCTTGTTTTCCACACCGTCGAGACCAGCCATCAACAGGGCCGCAAAGCCCAGGTAGGGGTTCATCAGAGGATCCGGGAAGCGGGCTTCCACGCGACGGCCCTTGGGGTTGGCAACGAACGGGATACGGATCGAGGCCGAGCGGTTCTTGGCCGAGTAGGCCAGCTTCACCGGGGCTTCGAAGTGCGGCACCAGACGCTTGTAGCTGTTGGTGCCGGGGTTGGTGATGGCGTTCAGTGCACGGGCGTGTTTGATGATGCCACCAATGTAGTACAGCGCGAAGTCGGACAAACCGGCGTAACCGTCACCGGCAAACAGGTTCTTGCCATCCTTCCAGACGGACTGGTGCACGTGCATGCCCGAGCCGTTGTCGCCATGGTAGGGCTTGGGCATGAAGGTAGCGGTCTTGCCGTAGGCGTTGGCCACGTTGTGGACCACATACTTCTGCAGCATGGTCCAGTCAGCGCGCTCCACCAAGGTGCTGAACTTGGTGCCGATTTCGTTCTGGCCAGCGCCCGCCACTTCGTGGTGGAACACCTCGACCGGGATCCCCAGAGATTCAAGGATCAAGGCCATCTCGGCGCGCATGTCCTGAGTGCTGTCAACCGGAGGCACAGGGAAATAGCCACCCTTGACGGTGGGACGGTGGCCGCGGTTGCCGCCTTCGAGCTTGGAACCGGTGTTCCATGGCGCTTCGTACTCGTCGATTTCGTAGAACGTGTTGTTGGGCTCGGTGCTCCAGCGCACGCCATCAAAGATGAAGAATTCGGGCTCTGGACCAAAGAAGGCGGTATCACCCATGCCCGAGGCCTTGAGGTAGGCTTCGGCGCGCTTGGCGATGGAGCGCGGGTCGCGGTCATAGGACTTGCCGTCAGCGGGCTCCACCACATCGCAGTTCATGATGAGGGTGGTTTCTTCGAAGAAGGGATCGATGTTGGCGGTGTTGGGATCGGGCATGAGCAACATGTCCGAGGCCTCAATGCCTTTCCAACCAGCGATAGACGAGCCATCAAAAGCATGACCCGACGAGAACTTGTCTTCGTCGAAGTGCGACACCGGCACAGTGGTGTGTTGTTGTTTGCCACGGGTATCGGTGAAACGGAAGTCAACAAACTTGACTTCGTTTTCTTTCACCATCTTCATCACGTCTGCGACGGTCTTGGCCATGAGTTACTCCAAAGGAATAGTTGTTAAAAGGGTTGTGGAATGGAATGCAGGTTTTGTGCCAGACCCGTCAGGTACTGACTGGATCCGTCATGGCCGTATTTTGCCTTGTGTTTTTGCACTTTCAAACCCGAGGCTGATGAGAAAGAATGAATTAAGACAACCGTGTTTGTGACAGGCACCACCCAACAAGCACCACAAAAGTGCAAATACAGGCAAATATAGGAATCTCTCGTCTAAGATCGCACCAACTCGGGGCCAATTTTGACCTTGAATGGTGCAAGCCCATCACGCAGCGCGGCGAAAGCTGCAGCCACAGCGTCAGGAGTCCCTTTCACTCCCAATTCAATGTGCCGCCCGTATTCCGGGTGGTCCACACTGGGCAGACTGAAGACCTTGATGCCTGCAAAGTCACGTTCTATGGCCTCCATCAGCGGTGTCAGGGTCGCTTCCATCGCACCAAAAATGATCACCGAGCGCTCTTGCCAGGCGTTTTTGGCAAAAAGAGATGGGTAATGGGTATCGAGCACCCACTCGATCATGGGCCAGGCCATGACGGGAAACCCTGGCACAAAGTGAACCCGGCCACAACTGAAACCGGGAATTTTGTTGTAGGGGTTGGGAATGATCTGAGCGCCCTGCGGAAATACACCCATGTTGAGACGGTGGAGGTTGTCGGCATGGTCAGGATCAAAGGTTTTTCCCTGCTCCGTCGCCAGCTCCTGCATGCGTTGTTCAATCAACGCTTTGGCTTGTGGATGTAGTGCCAGATCCACACCCAATGCACGCGCGGCGCATTGGCGCGTGTGGTCGTCTGGCGTCGCACCAATGCCACCGGTTGAAAACACCACGTCCCGCGACACAAAGGCGCGCTGCAAGGCGGCGGTGATGCGATCGGGCTCATCACCCACATATTCGGCATAGGCTAGCGACAGGCCACGCGCCTTGAGCAACTCGACCACCTTGGGCAAATGTTTGTCGGCGCGTTTGCCTGACAGGATTTCGTCGCCGATGATGATCAGGCCAAAGTTGGCAGTCGCTTCAGGGCTGTTAGGGATTGAGGTGGTCATGGGTGTCGCTGGCATGGCTATTTGGCAGTATCAAAGTCTCGGGGGGAAGTACCTCGGGTGGCACCGGCACGGTATCCGGCGGGGCCTGTTCGTCGCGCAATACCTTCAAGGCAGCCAGGCAATAGTGGGCAAACCACAAGGAGGAAAAGGAAAATACAACCGTGTAAAGCCAGATCGCCATAGGGACCAGCACCACAAATGCCGCAACC
The DNA here is from genome assembly GCA_041183605.1 of Pseudomonadota bacterium. Lineage (GTDB taxonomy): Bacteria > Pseudomonadota > Gammaproteobacteria > Burkholderiales > Burkholderiaceae_C > Rhodoferax. The sequence goes on along the minus strand of JBEGLK010000149.1, from coordinate 1,077 downwards.
ATCATGACGCCCGAGGCCCAGATCAGGCTCGGCGCCGCCCCCAGATAACCGGCAACCAGGCCAATCCCAAGCAGGCTGAGACGATGCCGTCGAAAAATCTCGCGCCGCTCCTCGCTGCTGGCATGTTCTGCCATTGCATCAAAAGCCATCACCCGGTAGGTCAGCCAACCCCAAATGAGCGGTGGCAAGATGAAAATCAGCGGCGGGATCAACCATAGCGGCACCGATACCACCAGCGCCACCAGCGCCAGCAAAGTGGACACCAGCGACCACCAAAGACTGGCAAGCAATGAACCACCGCGTTTGCGTGCCATTGAGGGAAAGCGGTTCCTGGCCACCAACGAGGTCAGCGCAGGCGTCATCATGAGCGCCACCACCATCAGTGAAAACACGACAAAGACCGGCGTCACCGCAAAAACCACAAGCAAGGGGGCCAGAACCACCTTCAGGTTACCCATGCCAAAACTCTGCAACCAGCCAGACATGCTGGTCACCAGTGAAGACGTCTCCAGCCAAAGCCGGACTGACGTCAGTACCTGATCCCAATAAAGGTAGCCCAGGCCAAAAGCCAGCCCGGTCATCAATATCAAAGGCAGGAAGGACAGGACGATGACTCGGGGGCGCAAGCAATACGCCACCGCTCGCCAAAAGGAATCAAACAGAAGACTCATGGGGCAAGCATAACGCAGCAGGGCCTGCGCCGTGTCTTGGGGCTCAGGCTCGGCCCAACAGGCGCATCAGGCCCAGCCATTGCTGTGCCCAGAAGCCGGAGCCGTAGTCCCGCCCCTGCTCGACCTGGTCACGCACCCCGGTAGCTTCAAAACGTTGTTCAAAATTGGCGGTGCCAAACATCATGTCCCACCAGGGAAGCAAGACACCGAAGTTAGCCCCACCCAAGGTATGGCGGCCATGTGACTCATGCCCCAGGCCAATCGCGTGATGCAAACGGTGAAACCGCGGACTGATCCAGAGGCGTTCCCCCACTGCGCCAAACCAGAGGCGCAGGTTGGCATGCTGAAAATTTTCGCTGAGTTGGGTCACGGCCACGATCGCCACAAACTGCCCGGGTGCAATACC
>JBEGLK010000148.1:0-12910 GCA_041183605.1 Pseudomonadota bacterium | reverse complement strand
CGGTTATGGGTGTGCGCCAGCGGGGCCTCGAAGTCGTGGCTGATCTGTTTGTAGAACTCGTCGTATTGCTCTTGCGTGATGTCTTTCTTGGCGCGCGCCCAGATGGCATTGGCCTTGTTGACGGTTTCCCAGTCGCCAGTCTTGACCATGGCGCCGGGCTGGCGGCCGCCGTTCTCGTCACTCGGGTTGATGAGTTCGCCGTCTTTCCACTCTTCCTTTTCCATCAGGATGGGCAGGCTGATGTGGTCGGAATACTTGTTGATGATGCCCTTGATCTTCCAGGCTGACGCGTAGTCCATGGCGTCGTCGCGCAGATGCAGGATCACGCTGGTGCCACGCTCGGCCCGTGTGATGTTTTCCACCTCGAAGTCGCCGGCGCCGCCACTGATCCAGCGCACACCTTCCTCGGCCTTCATGCCGGCGCGACGCGACTCCACCGTGATCTTGTCGGCGACGATGAAGCCGGAGTAAAAGCCGACGCCGAACTGGCCGATCAGTTGTGAATCCGCCTTCTGGTCGCCCGAGAGTTTGCTCACAAAGTCCTTGGTGCCACTCTTGGCAATAGTGCCGAGGTGGTCAATCGCCTCCTGCGTGCTCATGCCGATGCCGTTATCAGAAATGGTGAGTGTTTTGGCGTCCTTGTCAAACGTGACCTTGACCTTGAGCTCGGTGTCGTTTTCGTAGAGGCCGCCATCGTTGATGGCTTCAAAACGCAGCTTGTCGCAGGCATCCGAGGCGTTGGAAATCAACTCGCGCAGAAAAATCTCTTTGTTGGAGTACAACGAGTGGGTCACGAGGTGCAGCAGTTGTGCGACTTCAGCCTGGAAGGAATGTGTTTGTTTGGTCATGGAAGTTGTCTGGTTTCGAAAAAATGCTACCCGTGCCTGAGTCGCTCAGGCACACACAGAAACTGTCAAATGGGGGCGAAATCCGGTCTTTCAAGGGCAACTTGAAAGCGCACGCCCCTCCATTTGTTTTGCCTAGCGCGGCAGCGACTCCACCTCATTGCGCCAGCGCTCCAGCAGGCGTTTGCGTTCGGCAGCCTTGCCGTATTTTTCAAAGTCGTACTTGATCAGGCGCACGTTGTCGATCGGTGGAATCCGGGGATCCGGCTTGAAAGTCTTGTTGGCCGGCACCTGGAGGCTGTTGGCACGGCCGCCGATGGCCTGGCCTTGCGGGCTCATCAGCCAGTCGTAATAACGCTTGGCCGCTTCCTTGTTGCGCTGGCCCTTGACCATCGCGATGCCGCCCACTTCGTAGCTGGTGCCCTCACAAGGCGCTGCCGTCTTGATGGGGTATTTGTTGTGGCGCCAGCCCTCGAAGCCAAAGATGAAGCTGATCCCGATGGCAACTTCGCCCTTGGCCACGTTGGGAGCCTGGGCCTGGCCGCTGCGGGTGTAGCTGCTGATGTTCTTGTGCAGCTTTTTCATGTAGTCGAAGGCCTGTTCTTCGCCCATCATTTGCACCAGTCCTGCCAGGATGGTGTAGGCCGTGCCACTGGACGCCGGGTGCGAAATCTCGATCTCACCCTTGTATTCGGGCTTGATCATGTCGGACCAGCACTTGGGTTCGGGTAGCCCCTTTTTCTTGAGCAGTTCGGTGTTCCAGCCAAAGCCGATGGCCGAGGTGTAAAAGCCGCCGACCATGTTTTGCGTCATGGCATATTGGCGCACACTCCAGCTGTGCAGGTCATTGATGTAGGCCGGGCGGTAGGGTTCCAGCAGACCCTGTTCAGCCGCTTGCAAGAAGGGATCGCCGGTGCCGCCCCACCAGATGTCGGTCTTGGGGTTGGCCGCCTCGGCGCGTAGCTGGGCGCCCGCCTCGCCGGTGGCTTTGTGCGATTGCAACACCTTGATGCCGGTGGCGCGTGTGAATTCTTGCGCCGCCAATTCACACCAGCTCAAGTCGGTGCTGCAAATGGCATTGACCGTGCCCTGCGCGGGGCTTTGCGCAAAGACGCTGCCAGCCCCTGCCATCAAGGCGACTGCGGCCCATTTCGTCATCGTGCTCATGCTTGACTCCTGTTTTTTGAAAATTTGCAAGGATCAGAATGCCTCGTGTGGTGCCAGATAGCGCCATTGGCCCACTGGCAAATTGCCCAGCATGACCCGCCCGATGCGCACACGCTTCAAGCCTACCACTTTCAGTCCGACCTGCTCACACATGCGACGGATCTGGCGTTTTTTACCTTCGGTCAGGACAAAGCGCAATTGTTCGGGGTTTTGCCATTCCACCTGGGCCGGCTTGAGCGCCTGGCCGTCCAGTTTGAGGCCGTGGCGCAGCAGGGCCAGCCTGTCTGGCGGGAACACTGACTGCACATCCTGGCTCACCGGGTCATCGTCGTCAATCCGGCTGAGTTGGGTTGGGGTCGCTGGGCGTGCACCCAGGCGTGACGTGGGCGCTGCGGCATAGGTGGCGGCTGCCGAATTGGCCGCCGCTGTATTGAGCACACCGGTGTACATCACGCGCACCAGGTATTCCTTTTCCATCACCGCATCCTCGCCGATCAACTGGCGCGCCACGCGGCCGTCCTGGGTGAGCACCAGCAGGCCGGTGGAGTCAATGTCGAGCCGTCCGGCGGGCACCAGGCTCTTGAGCTGGCTCGGGTGAAAGAAAAACCGTGCGTTGTCTTCAGCCCAGCGGTTCTGTGGCTGCACCAGCGTGATGGCGGGTTCGTGGCCGTCTTCGGCCTGGCCGCTGACCAGCCCGAGCGGTTTGTTGATCAGCACCGTGACCTGCCGGGCTTGCTGGCCTTGAGCCTGTTTGTCAATCTCGATGCGCACGTCGGGCGCCACCTGCATGCCCATTTCAGCGACCCGGCCATTGACCTTGACCCAGCCCTTGCCGATCCATTCGTCGGCTTCGCGCCGCGATGCCAGGCCCAGTTCGGCCATGCGTTTGTTCAAACGTAACGTGCCGCCCGGGCCATGGGCCGCGGTATTGTTTTGCCCCGCGGGAATGGGCGCTTTGGCGGCGGGTGGTGCCGCGCGTCGAAAGACCGGGGTTTTCGGGGAATTGGGGGTCATCGGGGTATTGGTCATACGCTATTTTATTAAACACCCCAAGTGATGGCTTCATCGTCCTTGAGGCATTGTTTGATCATGTCGATGATCGGTATCGTGCGCTGGCGCAGGCCAATGGCTTCAAAGCGGGGTGGCGGCTGGTTTTCTGCGAGCGCCCTCGCGATCGCTTCTTTTTGTTGCGCTTCTTCGAGCAGTACTGCGTCTTTGATGGCCTCCAGAGCCTGCGGCATTTGCTCGGGTAGCAAGATGCCCTTGATGCTGGGATCGGAGGCGGAGTGTTTGCCAATGATCTCCAGCAGGCGCTGACCATTGGCCTGCAACATAATCACGTCTCCGGTGACTTTGGACTTGAACTTGTAGAGCATGCGTTTCCTTGCTGTGACGATCTCTCTCAAAGGGCTGATGTTAGTCCCTTGTCTGCTGCTGGCCATCATTTTGACCGGCTGCGCCGAAACGCGTTATTACTGGCAGTCGGTCACGGGTCACCTGCAATTGATGCAGGCGGCACGGCCGATAAACGACTGGTTGGCTGACGACAAGACGCCTCCGGCTTTGCGGCAACGTCTCAAGCTGGCGCAGGACATGCGCCGTTTTGCGGTCACTGAACTGCAGCTGCCCGACAACGCCAGTTACCACCGTTACGCCGACCTGCAGCGCAACCACGCCGTGTGGAACGTGGTGGCTGCGCCCGAATTTTCCCTGACGCTGAAAACCTGGTGTTTTCCGGTGGCGGGCTGTGTCGGTTATCGGGGTTATTTTTCTGAGGCGGATGCGCGGGCCGAGGCGCTGGCGCTACGGGCCGAAGGTCTGGAGGCCAGTGTTTATGGTGTGCCGGCCTATTCCACGCTGGGCTGGATGAACTGGCTGGGTGGTGACCCCGTGCTCAACACCTTCATTGCCTACCCCGAAGGCGAGGTGGCGCGCTTGCTGTTTCATGAGCTGTCGCACCAGGTGCTGTATGTGCCTGACGACACCGTGTTCAACGAATCATTTGCCACGGCAGTCGAGCGCCTGGGTGGTGGCTTGTGGCTGCAACTTCGAGCCAGTCCACAGGCACGGCAAGCTTATGCCGAATTTGAGACGCGCCGCCAGCAGTTCAGGGTCTTGACGCGCGGCACCCGCGACAAGCTGCAACAGGTTTTCATGGCCAATGGCACATCGGGTGACAGCCAAGCCACGCGTGTCGCCCTGAAAAATGCAGCCATGGAAGACTTCAGACGGGCCTATGCCGAACTCAAACGCAGCTGGGGTGGCTACAGTGGCTACGACGCCTGGGTGGCCCAGGCCAATAATGCCGCTTTTGGCGCGCAGGCCGCTTACGACGACCTGGTGCCTGGCTTCGAGGCGCTTTTTGTACGTGGCCAAAAGCTCAAAAGAAGCGAGAACACAACAATTGAAACAATGGGCCGCAGAACAGCACGGATCATCACGCCTGGCCCGTCATGACGAACCCTTTTCTCACTGAGGATCCATGGCTGAACTCAACATCGTTCGTAAACACGCCCTGGGACTGACCAAGGCGCGCAAGATCGCCTTTCAGTGGGCAGAACAAGCAGAGCAGGAATTTGCCATGCAATGCACTTACGCACAGGGCAAACACGAGGATGAGGTGGCTTTTGTGCGTTCGGGCGTCAAGGGCAGCCTGACCGTCACCAAGACACATTTTGAATTGCGCGCCCAGCTTGGTTTTCTGCTTGGCGCATTCAAGGGCGCGATCGAGGCCGAGATTGTGAAGAACCTGGACGCCTTGCTGGCGCCGACCGCAACCAAGCAGGCTGAAAGCTAGGCCCGAAAATATCGTCATGGCCACCCGTAAGTCGCGTCCTCGTTCCGATCCGAAACAGCCCTCGGTTCCTGGTCGGGAGCGCATGAGCAAGGTGGACACGGCCTGGTTGCGCATGGACAGCCCGAGTAACCTGATGATGATTCTGGGCGTGTGGATCATCAAGCCAGCGGTCAGCTACTTTGATACCTGCCAGCGCATTGAGGAGCGTTTGCTCAAATATCCGCGTTTCCAGCAGAAAGTGGTGCAGGATGCGACTGGAGCAAGTTGGGTAACAGACACGCGTTTCGACATCAAACGGCATGTGTTGCGCGAAAAGCTGCCGGATTTGGCCAGGACCCATCCACAGCAGGCATTGCGGGAGCGTCTTGCTGAACTGGCCTTGCAACCACTCGACCCGCGTCATCCGCTGTGGGACTTCAGGCTGGTGGAACATTACCAGGGAGGCTCGGCGCTGCTGGTGCGGATTCACCATTGCATTGCCGACGGGTTGGCGCTGATTGCAGTGATCCAGTCGCTGGTCGATGGCGGCACCGAGCCGCCCTTGCAAGCGGTCAGGTACGACCAGGTTTCCGGCTGGGATGCGGCTGAAGCCTGGCTGTCACACAGGCTCATTGAACCGCTGGCAGGCGTCACCGTGCACGCGCTGGAAGCAGCCGGGGACGGTTTGGCCAAGGCCTTGAACGCCGTGGGTGAGCCAAGCGCCCTGCTCGACAAGCTGGAGAAAAGGCTTGGCATGGGCAGGTCGGCTTCGGTCGATGTGGCCAGGCTGACCGCTCAGGTGTTGCGCGACAGCGCGGCTCTGGCCTTGATGCCAGACGATTCAACCACACGGCTCAAGGGAACGCCTGGCCACGCCAAACGCGTGGCATGGTGTCAACCGGTTCCGCTCGATGAGGTGCGTGCCGTGAGCAGGGTGCTGCATTGCTCGGTCAATGACGTGTTGTTGTCCTGTGTGGCCGGCGCCATTGGCCAGTACCTGCGCTCACTCGGTGATTCGGTTGCGGGCAAGGAGATTCGCGCCATGGTGCCGGTCAATTTGCGACCCGTGGCGCAAGCCTACCAGCTGGGCAATCAGTTTGGTCTGGCGCCAGTGATGTTGCCGATTGGCCTGGATAACCCGATGGCGCGGCTTCATGAAGTGCGCCGGCGAATGACAGCACTGAAGGGAAGCATGCAGCCTGTGCTGACTTTTGCCCTGCTGGCCTTGGCAGGTATGCTGGTCAAGCCAATCCAGGATGCCATGTTGAGCTTGTTTTCCAGAAAAACCACGGCGGTGATGACCAATGTGCCCGGCCCGAGCAACAAGCTCACCTTTTGCGGTTCCACCCTCGAGCAACCGCTGGTCTGGGTGCCGCAGTCAGGCACCGTGGGGTTGGGGGTGTCGATCCTGAGTTATGGTGGCGGGGTTCAGTTTGGCATCATCAGCGATGCCAAACTGTGCCCGGACCCACAGGCCATCATTGACCGGTTTGAACCCGAGTTTGACAAACTACGCCTGTTGACGCTGATGTTGCCCTGGGAGGCTTGACTTTCAGTCTTCCAGTTCGGCCTTGGCCAATTCGACATCAAGCCGTTCCAGGGCGTCGATCGGCTGGGCGCGGGCGGCCTGTTGATACAGGCGAGTGGCTTCCTTGACCACGGCGTCACCATCGAGCATCAACATGGCGTGCGCGTATTCGACCATGCCAATGGCCGACGCCATGTTGAATTTAAGTGCCTGCTGAAACAGCGTGAGCCCGGTGGTCTTGTGCGCGCCGTAGGCCATGGCGCCGATGAGCTCGCCGACCTTGTCAATCACCTCGGCATGAAAGGCGCCCAGCGCAATGTGGGCGTCCGCATGAGTGGGTTGCTCGTGAATCACGTGTTCCAGGTCGGTTTTGACCCGAGTGCCCAAACCTTGGGCTAATGCCTTGGCCACGCTGATGCCCTGGCTGTAGCGGCTCAGGGCATAAGCGCGCCAGTAATAGGCGTTGATGTTGTCGGGTTGCTGCTTGATTTGCGCCTCGGCGCGCTCTGCCACTTCGGTAAACAGGGCCAGCTTGGTGGTTTCCTGTTCCTCGAGATAGGCAGCGTAAATGCAGGCGGCCTTGTTGGCCACATTGAGGCCGGCCAGTCCCAGTTCCAGACCCATACGCATGGATTTATAAAAATCGCCATTGTGGAAATGGGCCCAGGCTTGCAGCAATTGGTGATCATCGGGCATGGGTTCCAGATCACCGGCGTGTAATCTGGCCCATTGGTTTTTGACACTTTCGGCATCAAAGCTGTAGTCACCTGCAAAGGGGAAAGTTGTCCACTTGGCCATTTTGATCTCCTGGTCCCTGTTCTTCTAACTGTCCTCTTTATTGTAGGCATCGGATATTGCAAGCAGGTGACTGCGCTGGACCGGATCCAGGAAAGGCGCCAGCAGGCTCAACACATGCTGCACACCCCGCAGCGCCGCTACTTGTGCATTTTGCTCTTCAAGTGCATGGCGCGGGTCACGCACGTATTCAAAACTGAGCCAGTAAGTCAGCACCACCACCATGCTGGTGGCCGTGGCGTCAATCTCACGCGAGTCAATGTGCAGCGCGCCGCCACGGCGCATGCCATCAAGCAGCGCTTTGAGGGAACGTGTCTTGTTTTTCAGGATCGACTGGAAATGGGTTTCCAGACGCCTGTTTTTGCTCAGCAGCGCCTGTTTTTGCTCAGCAGGTCATTGAGATCGCGGTACAAAAACCGGTATTGCCAGATCAGCTCAAACAGCGTGTGCATGAAAAACCAGGCATCTTCGACGTTGCGCACGTCGTCGCCTGCGCTCAGCAGTTCGGTCAAGGGACGCTCGTACCGATCAAACAAGGCATTGATGAGCTCGTCCTTGGCAGGGTAGTGGTAATAGAGGTTGCCTGGGCTGATGTTGAGCTCGGCCGAAATCAAGGTGGTCGACACATTGGGTTCACCAAAGCGGTTGAACAGCCCCAGCGTGACTTCAAGAATGCGCTCGGCGGTGCGGCGCGGGGCTTTTTTTACCATGTTGGCCGGCCCTCCTGGAGGGTCGCAGTTTGCACCACTTGGTCCAGCTTGTTCAATATATTGTGCAGTCGGCTCAGGGCATGGCCGATCCGGGTGGGGTCGCGCGTGGGGCGGCACAGGTGGCGGCTGTCATCGTCGAGCACCGCATGCCTGAGCGTGACGCCGTGGTAGCCCAGCTTGGTGCTCAGGCTGGTTCGGTGTGATCGCAACAACTGGCGGGTTTGCTGGTAGGCATGTTCCGCCAGATGGCGCCGCTGGCTGTAACTGAAGGTGTTGGCCAGATAAAGTTCAGGATCCCGGTGGTCGGGCTCGATCAGCACAATGTCGGTGTTGGGATAGGCCTGCTCGTAGCCCTTGAGTCCCAGCACCAGACGCGAGTGGATGAGGGACCTGAAAGTCTGGCTCAGCACGGCGGGCAGACCGCCATCGGCGATATGTGGAATGGCTTCAGGCGCGGCCCAAGCAGGCTTGGTCTCCTGGGTGGTTTTTCCTGCCGAGGCATCAAACGGCACCAGCGGGTTGATGCACAGCATCAGGTCCACACCCTCGTCGAGCGCAATCGAGGCGTGCATGGTCTTGATCAGGGCGCCGTCAACAAAATGCTGGCCGTCAATCTCGACAGGTGGAAACAATCCCGGCAAGGCCGCACTGGCTTGCACGGCCCTGGAGATCGGCACATGGTCCCAGCCCGGGCGACCAAACGCGACCGGCTGACAACTGTCCAGGTGGGTGGACACCAGGGTCAGACGGCTTTTGAGCTTGCGGAAATCATTGCTGCGGCCGGGCCTGGAAAACAGCCGCGCCAATTCGATGTGAATCTGGTCATTGGAGAACACCCCGGTTGGCAGGCTCGGGCTTAACTGCTCCAGCGCTCGCATGAACGACTTGCGTCCCCATGTGCCCTGCCAGGAGCCGGCCAGCAACAGGCCGGGTAACAGCAGGCTGCGGGAAAAAAATTCGCCAAAGGCCGGACGCAGCAGCCAGGCCGGATCAAAGGCCTCGGCTTGATGTTGTCGATCTTCAATGAACAAAGAAAACAATTGCCGCGGCGTGATGCCGTTGGCCAGGGCGGCAGCGATGAAGCTGCCGGCAGAAACGCCCACGTAATGTTGCAACCGGTTGAAATGGATGCCCTTGAGCGACTCTTGCAGCGCGCAGAGGGCGCCAATTTCGTAAATGGCGCCCAGTGGCCCACCGCCGGCCAAGGCCAGCGCGATCCTGGGAGCCTGGGTTTGGGAACGCGTCATACCGTTGCAGTGTAGGACGCTGTCAGCGCTTCTTTATTCAGGGTTTACCTGAGGCGCCTTGGCGATCTTCTTTTTCGCTGCTGTTTTACGGGTTGGAGTTGTTTTGACCACGGGTCCGGCTTTGGCGGCAGTTCTGGCCTGGCTGAGCTTTTGCACGCTGGCATTGAGTGCGTCAATGCGGGCGATCAAGGCATCAATGTCCTTGGCCGAGGGCACACCCAGCTTGTTGAGCGCTTTGGCCACACGGTTTTCAAAAATGGTTTCCAGTTTGTCCCACTGGCCAGACGCCTTGCTGCCGATGTCAGTGGCCATGCTGGTCATTTTTTGGGCTGCCTCATTGATTTTTTCTTCGGCGGCCGACTGGGTCTTGCGCTGAAAGCTCACGCCTTCCTTCACCAGTGCCTCAAAAGCCTTGGTGCCCTCGACCTGGGCTTTGGTAAAGGCACCCAAGCCGGCTTGCCAGATCTGCTGGGCTGAATCCTTGACCGAGTCTGACAAGATCGACGGTTTGCGCGCCACCGCCTTGGCGGATTTTCTGGGGGCCGCTTTGCCGCTCGACGTGACCGCCGGCTTGCTTGCAGTGCTGACTTTTTTGAGTTTGGTAACCATTTTGAACTCCTGTTGGGAAAAGGCAAAACTTTTGCACCGATGACATCAATGCGCAACGTGGACTTTAAGGACTACGATTACAAATGTGTAGGGGCGGCTTCCTAAAAACCAGGCAGACCGTGTTTGCGGCAATCGTGGCTTTATTTCTTCGGGAGATAGCGATGCGTTATTTCGTCACAGGGGCAACCGGCTTCATCGGCAAACGACTGGTCAGGAAGTTGCTGGAGCGCAAGGGGTCGGTGGTGTATTTCCTGATTCGAAAAAACAGCGAGGGCAAGCTGGCGGCACTGCGTGAATTCTGGGGCGTCAGCGCCGCGCGCGTCATTCCGGTGCCGGGTGACCTGACCAGCAAGAAGCTTGGTTTGACAGCCGATTTGATTAAACAGCTCAAAGGGCAGGTTGATCATTTTTATCATCTGGCGGCCATTTATGACCTGAGTGCCGATGCAACCAGCCAAATCGTGGTCAACGTCGAGGGCACCCGTAACACCATTGAGCTGGCCCGTGCGATCGATGCTGGACATTTTCACCATGTGAGTTCAATTGCCGCGGCCGGCCTGTACGAGGGGGTATTTCGCGAAGACATGTTTGCCGAGGCCGAGCACTGCGAGCACCCCTATTTCATGACCAAACACGAAAGCGAAAAATTGGTGCGCACCGACTGCAAACTGCCCTGGACGGTTTATCGCCCGGCCATGGTGGTGGGTGACAGCCGTACGGGTGAAATGGACAAGGTGGATGGCCCGTATTACTTTTTCAAGTTGATCCAGCGCATGCGCCAACTGCTGCCGCCCTGGCTGCCATCAATTGGCCTGGAGGGCGGGCGCATCAACATCGTGCCGGTGGATTTTGTGGTGGCAGCGCTGACCACCATCAGTCACCAGAAAGGAACAGCCAGCCGTTGTTATCACCTGGTCGACCCTGTGGGCTACCGTGTCGGTGATGTGCTCGATATCTTCAGCAAGGCCGCGCATGCACCCAAGATGAATCTGTTCATCAATGCGGCTTTGTTCAGTTTTGTTCCGCGAAGCATTGGCAAGGGCCTGATGGCTCTGGCGCCGGTGCGCCGTGTCCGTGCTGCCATCATGAAAGACCTTGGGTTGCCCGAAGAGATGATGACCTTTGTGAATTACCCCACACGTTTTGATTGTCGGGAGACGCTCGCGGCACTCGAGGGCACGGGTGTTGAGTGTCCAAACCTGCGGGACTACGCCTGGTGCTTGTGGGACTATTGGGAGCGCCACCTTGATCCCGAGCTGCACATCGACCGAAGCTTGCGTGGCACCGTGGGTGGCAAGGTGGTGCTGGTCACCGGCGGCTCATCTGGGATCGGCCTGGCGGCTGCGCACAGGTTTGCCGAGGCAGGTGCCATCACGCTGATATGCGGACGGGATCAGACAAAACTTGATGTGGCTTGCGCCGGTGCCAGGGCGCGCGGCTATCGCTTCGTGGCTTACGCGGTGGATATTTCTGTTGCCGAGGTCTGCGCAAATTTTGTGGCGCAAGTCATCCAGGATCACGGCGGTGTCGATTTTCTGGTCAATAACGCGGGTCGCTCCATTCGCCGGGCCATCGAGTCCAGCTACGACCGCTTTCACGACTACGAGCGCACCATGCAGCTCAACTACTTCGGCAGTCTGCGGGTCACTACCGCTTTTCTGCCCGGCATGGTGGCCAGGCGCCATGGCCATGTGGTCAACGTCAGCAGCATTGGCGTGCTAACCAACGCGCCGCGTTTCAGTGCCTATGTCGCCAGCAAGGCTGCACTCGATGCCTGGACGCGTTGTGCTGCCAGCGAGTTTGCCGACCAGGGGGTCAGCTTCACCACCATCAACATGCCTTTGGTGCGCACCCCGATGATTGCGCCTACCGGCCTGTACAACAATGTCCCGGCGCTCAGCCCCGAAGAGGCGGCCGACCTGATCGTCCAGGCGTGCATTTTCAAACCGGTGCGTCTTGCCACACGCATGGGCATTGCGGGGCAGATCCTGCACGCCACCTTGCCGCGGGTGGCCCAGATTGCCATGAACACCAGTTTCCGGATGTTTCCTGACTCCTTTGCGGCCAAGGGTGGCAAGGCGGGTGAAAGACAGGATAAACCCGGCTTGTCACCGGAAGCGCTGGCATTGCAACAATTGATGCAAGGCATGCATTTTTGACAAACGGGGCAGATAACTGCTGGCAGGTGGATGGACATTATTCCTGCGGGCGTTTGCTGGTATCTGTCGACCACAAACAGCCAGTGAAAGTTATATAGTATTCAAGTCGGCAGGATGACATGCCCGTTCCGGCACATGAATTTGTGAATGATTCTGGCGGGAGTTATTCAATGACAAAAACTCCGCTTTCAAAACATCTGATTGCCCCCAACTATTTTTTCCAGCTTGTGTGAATTCCATAGGCAGCAGAGATCAATTTGAATATGGATTATCTGGATACCAATTTTATCAGATGGGTATATTATTGATATTGCGTTGATCTTGTTGGTATGTGATAATGCATTCACTAAAAGAGTTACGGTAACGTGCCAACAGGGTGTTTAACTTTTACATTTATCAAATACCATGACCAGCTTAATTGATATTCAAAATCAAATCGCCATTCTGCAAAAACAGGCCGAAGAAATCCGCGCCCAGGAATTCAATCAAACAGTGCAGGAAATCAAGGCCAAGATGGCTGCTTTTGGTATTACCCTGGCTGACCTGGATGGCGGCAAGAACCGTCCACGCAAAGCCGGTCCAGCCAAATCCGGCAACCCTGCCCCAGCCAAATACCGTGGCCCTAACGGTGAAACCTGGAGCGGACGGGGTTTGATGCCGCGCTGGCTTGCGGCTTTGGTGGCGCAGGGGCAAAGCAAGGAATCGTTCGCTATCTGATCGTTTGTCCGGCGCCAAGTGTCTATATCGGCACTTCGTCGGAACTGCGGTGCCTTGAACCAGGCAGGGTTTGAAGTGTGCCGCGAAGGGGTGGGCGGCGCGCGTCTTGCGCGTTTTTTTTCAGTCGTTTTGTGATGTGCGGCACAATTTGTCCCTCTTACACTGTCACCCCTACTGAATATTGAGCTCATCATGACTGACGTTTCTCATGTCCCGCCGCGCGACAAGGCCGAGATTCTGGCGCAGGCGCTGCCCTATATCCGCAAATTTCATGGCAAGACCATGGTCATCAAGTATGGTGGCAACGCCATGACCGACCCTGCTTTGCAGGCTGCGTTTGCCGAAGACGTTGTGCTT
>JBEGLK010000147.1:0-6458 GCA_041183605.1 Pseudomonadota bacterium | reverse complement strand
CGCCAAAGCACTTTTGGCAAACAACGTTATCGGTTGGCACTGGAATTGCATGTGATTGACAACGGGCCTGGCGTGCCAGACTCGATCAAGGACCGGATTTTTTACCCGCTGGTGTCGGGGCGGGAAGGCGGCTCAGGGCTGGGTTTGACATTGGCGCAAACCTTTGTCCAGCAGCACCATGGCTTGATCGAGTGTGACAGTGTGCCGGGCTCCACGGATTTCAAGATTCTGATTCCTCTGCCCTGATCGCAAGGGGGGTTGCAGTGCATCGCAAGGTGGCTGAAGACTCATGCGGCGAGGGCTCAACCTAAGGCGAGACAAGCTAATGAAGCCCATTTGGATCGTAGATGATGACCAGTCCATTCGCTTCGTACTGGAAAAGGCACTGTTGCGCGAGCAGTTGCCCAGCCGCAGCTTTACCAACGCACGCGATGTCATCGCTGCCCTGGACGAAGACAAGGGCCCGCAGGTTCTGGTGAGCGATATCCGTATGCCGGGTGGCTCTGGACTGGACTTGCTCGACAAGGTCAAGGCCAAGTACCCGGGTTTGCCGGTCATCATCATGACGGCCTACTCCGATCTCGACAGCGCCGTGTCGGCCTTTCAGGGTGGCGCTTTTGAATACCTGCCCAAACCGTTCGATCTGTCCAAGGCAGTCGAACTGATCCGTCGCGCGGTCGAAGAAAGCCAGCGCGAGGAAGTGGTTGACGAAGGCATGGTCGAGACGCCCGAGATGCTGGGTCAGGCGCCCGCCATGCAGGACGTGTTTCGCGCCATTGGCCGCCTCAGCCAAAGCAATGTCACTGTCATGATCACCGGCGAGTCGGGCTCAGGCAAGGAACTGGTGGCGCGTGCGCTGCACAAACATTCGCCGCGTGCCAACGGTCCGTTTGTGGCCATCAACACGGCGGCCATCCCGAAAGACCTGCTGGAATCTGAGCTTTTTGGCCACGAGCGCGGCGCCTTTACCGGCGCACAAACCATGCGCCGGGGTCGTTTTGAGCGAAATTGGTGACATGCCGTTTGACCTGCAAACCCGCTTGTTGCGGGTACTCTCGGACGGCCATTTTTACCGGGTGGGCGGGCACAGCGCGGTCAAGACCAATGTGCGCGTCATTGCGGCTACGCACCAGAATCTGGAGCAACGCGTCAAGGAAGGTGTGTTTCGCGAAGATTTGTTTCACCGCCTGAATGTCATCCGCCTGCGCCTGCCGGCCTTGCGCGAGCGGCGCGAAGACATTCCCGCGCTGACACGCCACTTCTTGCAGCAAAGTGCACGTCAGCTGGGTGTTGAACCCAAGCGTATTTCCGACGCGGCGCTGGCTTGGCTGGGTCAGTTTGCGTTTCCGGGCAACGTGCGCCAGCTTGAAAACATGTGTCATTGGCTCACGGTCATGGCCCCGGCGCAACTGATTGAGCCCAAGGACCTGCCGCCGGAGGTGGCGGTGTCCAAAAGCCCGGCGGCACCACTGCCGGTTCTGGCTGCCGAGGTGGCTGTTGCTGAGCCACCTGCCACGGCACCCGCACCGATTGATCTGGTCGTAGCGCCCATCCCTGCCACCGTTCCGGAGCGTGGCTGGGAGCAGGGCCTGGAGGCCGAGGCCAGAACCTTGCTTGCAACGGATCGTACCGATGTGTGGGACACCCTGACGGCTCGATTTGAGTCGTGCCTGATTCAATCGGCCCTGGCAGCCACCCGTGGCCGGCGCATCGATGCCGCGCAGAAGCTCGGCATCGGCCGCAACACCATCACCCGGAAAATCCAGGAACTCGGCCTGGAATAGCGATAGCACCCGCTGGATGGTCTAGCTCAGCTCGATCACCACTGGTGCGTGGTCGCTCGGGCGTTCGTTCTTGCGCGGTGTTTTGTCGATCCAGCAGGCTGAAACGCGGGGTTTGAGTGCACCAGTCACCAGAATGTGGTCAATGCGCAGGCCGCGGTTGCGTCTGAACCCAAAATCCCGGTAGTCCCACCAAGAATAACTCTTGGCCGGTTGCTGAAACAAGCGATGTGCGTCAGTCAGCCCGAGCGCAATCAGGGCATTGAGCTCGTAGCGTTCTTCGTCGGTGCAATGGATCTGGTCGCGCATGCCTTCCGGGTCCCAGACATCGGCATCGTCAAACGTGATGTTGAAATCGCCCATCAGCACCAAGTTGGGGTGCGTCACCAGTTCCGTACGCAGCCAGTTCCGCAGACCTTGGAGCCAGGCCAGCTTGTACTCGAACTTGTCGCTACCGGGTTCCTGGCCATTGGGGAAATAGGCACCCACCACGCGGAGGTCGGGCGCGAAGGTGGCGCTGATGACACGCGCCATGTCATCGGAAAACCCCGGAATGTTGCGCACCACATCCTGCGCGGGTGTCTTGCTGAGCAAGGCCACGCCGTTGTAGGTTCTCTGACCAAAGCAGCTGGCGTGGTAGCCCGCTGCCTCGAAGGCCGCATGCGGGAACTTGTCGTCGGTCATTTTGAGCTCTTGCAGCGCCAGCACCTCGACCGGGTTGGCTTGCAACCAGTCCAACACCTGCGGCAGCCGCACCGTGAGCGAGTTGATGTTCCAGGTGGCCAGTTTCATGGTTTCAGGCGTTCTTGGTGTAGGTCACAAAACTGAAGCCCAGCCCGTTGCTGCTGAGGTGGGTTTCGCGGCTGGCTTCACGCCATTCCGGTCCAAAGTGGGGCGAAAACGCGTCGCCCTCAAAATCGGCATCAATCTCGGTCACCACCGCGGCGCTGGCCAGCGCCAGCGCCTGGGCGTAGAGTTCGGCACCGCCGATCACCCACGCCGTGCTCTCAGGCGGGCAGGCCGTGCAAGCGGCCTCCAGGGAATTGGCCACCACAGCCCCCTCAGCCCGCCAATCGGATTGCCTTGTCACCACCACATTAAGGCGGCCGGGTAGCGGTCGGAATTTTGCCGGCAAGGAGTCCCAGGTTTTGCGGCCCATGATCACCGGGCAGCCCAGCGTGGTGCGCTTGAAATGCGCCAAGTCTTCGGGCAGGTGCCAG
Source organism: Pseudomonadota bacterium (assembly GCA_041183605.1). Classification (GTDB taxonomy): domain Bacteria; phylum Pseudomonadota; class Gammaproteobacteria; order Burkholderiales; family Burkholderiaceae_C; genus Rhodoferax. The sequence continues at coordinate 3,457 of JBEGLK010000147.1, read as the reverse complement.
GGCAGGGAGTTGTTATTGCCAATGACACCGTTACGCGCACGGGCCAGGATCAGATGGAGTTTCATGGCTCAGACCGCCACCGGTGCCTTGATGGCGGGATGGCAGTCGTAGCCAAGCACGGCAAAGTCCTCGTATTTGTAGTCAAAAATGGAATCGGGCCGGCGCTTGATTTCGAGCTTTGGGTAAGGCATTGGGGTACGGCTCAACTGCAGCGCGACCTGCTCGGCATGGTTGCTGTAAATATGGCAGTCGCCACCGGTCCAGATGAAGTCACCCACATCCAGATCACATTGCTGCGCCACCATGTGGGTCAGCAGAGCGTAGCTGGCAATGTTGAAAGGCACGCCCAGAAAAATGTCGGCACTGCGCTGGTACAGCTGGCAACTCAGCTTGCCTTTGCCACCGGGTTGGGTTGCCGGGGCCACATAGAACTGGAAAAACGCATGGCAGGGCATGAGCGCCATCTTGTCGAGTTCGGCCACGTTCCAGGCGCTGACCAGCATGCGGCGTGAATCCGGGTTGGTCTTGAGCGTCTGAATGACCTGGCTGATCTGGTCGATGTGGCCGCCGCCTGGCGTTGGCCAACTGCGCCACTGCACGCCATAGACCGGCCCGAGGTCGCCGGTGTCGGGGTTCGCCCACTCGTCCCAGATGGTGCAACCATTGTCTTGCAGCCATTTGACGTTGGAGTCGCCGCGCAGGAACCAGAGCAGTTCGACGATGATGGCACGCAGGTACACCTTCTTGGTCGTGACGAGAGGAAAGCCCTGGTTCAGGTCAAAACGCATCTGGTAACCGAACACGCTTTTGGTGCCGGTACCGGTGCGGTCGGCCTTGAAAACACCATGGGTGTCCGCATGGCGCAGCAGATTTTCGTATTGGGAGTGGATTGATTCAGACATGTCGGGCACCATGTTACCCAAAAACGCAGGTCGCTCTTTTGTGTACGCCACCCGACCCGAACGTCAGCTGCATGAGTTCTGCGGACCGGCGTCTTCAGTTGCCACCTTTCCGCTCTGCGGAAAGCGAGCTTGACGGTGCGGATGGCGAGTGTCACATTAGTAAAAAATTCAAAGGAGACTGAACACCATGAATAAACTGACGGTTATTGGGCGCCGTGCCGCGTTGTTGCTTGCCGCTACTGTGTTACTGCCCACGCAGTCGGGCGCTGTGGAAGCAGTTGACAGTTACCCCTCAAAACCGATCACCATAGTTGTTCCCTATGCCGCAGGCAGTGGGTCCGACCAGTGGGTACGCAGCCTGGGGCAGCTGATCACCAAGGAATACAAGGTGCCGGTGATTGTTGATAACAAGCCGGGGGCCAACGGTTTTATTGGTGCGCAAGCGGCGGCCCGCGCTGCAGCGGACGGATACACCATCCTGCTTGGTGGCCAGCTCACGCATGCGCTAAACCAGCTCATGTTCAAGAAGCTGCCCTATGACCCTGCGGGTGATTTCACGCCGCTCACGCTGGCTTTCAAGAGTTACAACGTGTTGCTGGTGGCGCCAAACCATCCGGCCAAATCTGTGGCTGACCTCATCGCAATTGCGAAGAAGTCGCCTGGAAAACTCAGCTTTGCCGCTGGCACACCGTCAACGCGCATCGCAGCTGAGATGTTCCGCCAGATCGCCGACATCGATGTCCTGCATGTGCCCTACAAAAGCACGCCGCCGGCCATCACCGACCTGATGGGTGGCCAGGTTGACTTTGCATTTGCCGACCCCGTGACAGCGGGGGCATCAGCGCGCAGTGGCAAGCTGCGTGCGCTGGCGGTGTCGGGTGCCAAGCGCATGCAAGATTGGGCTGATTTGCCGACCATGGACGAGTTGGGAGTCAAGGGCTACGACTGGTCGATCTGGATCGCACTCTACCTGCCCAAGGGCATGGATCCGGCGTTGACCAACCGTGTTAATGCCGTTTTTCGCAAGGCCATGTCAGCACCCGAGGCCAAGGAGTTTGCGAGCAAAAACAGCCTGGAACTGGCACCGACCAGTTCTGAAGAATTGGCGCGCTTCCAGGCGGCTGAGGTGACAAAGATCGCTCGCGTGTTGAAAGCCGCCGGCATAGAGCCGGAATAATGCGGGCTATGTTGGGTCGAGGTTTCGGATTTTCAGGAACCTCGACCATGCGTTCCCGATAAAAGGGAATCATTTCGACGGGAGCAGAAGCCATTTGAAATTCAGTTCAAGCCATGTCCGGGTTTTGACTGGATTTGAAATGGCCAAACGGCGTGCGGCCCTTCGCTACGCTCAGGATTCACTTGGCTGGCGCTTGTAGCTGACGGTCAGCAGCTCCCACACATGGCCATCCGGTTCACTCCAGTAGATGCGATGCCCGCCGTACGCCAGACCGACCTTGCAGTCGTCCGGACCGCCAGAGACGCTGCGAAACGGAACCCCCGCGATCGTCATGCGTCGCACGATGGCGTCGAACTCGCCCTGTTCCACCCGAAAGCAGCAGTGTTGTTTGGCGAATGGGCCATCGCTCTGCGCAAAGTCCAGCGTCAGGCCGGCGTTGATGTACACCGGAGAGTAGGCGCCAACGGCGCCTTGTTCTGCCCAAGGGACGTCGAGCAATTCAGCGAGCAGCTTCGCTGAAGCGACGCGGTTCCTCGAAGGGATAGTCAGGTGGTCGAGACAGATGGGCATGGTAGTGGAAAAATTCTTGGCTATGAGCCTTGGTGTTCCTTGCGGGGCGTCGCTCAGTATAGGACGACACAGCCGCGCAAGCCAGCTATCAAGCGCTCATCTGGCATGCAGTGCTGGTCGTGGTGTTGACGGCTTGTTTGGCATTGGCAAGCAAGCCAGCTTCAAGCAGCAGTCGCCGCATGCGTTTCCCCAGAATCAAATTAAGACTGGTCGGTACGGATCAATTTCAGCGAGATGCTAAAAAATCACCCACCTCCGTACCGTACCCATAAAAGTCAGGAGGTTCTGAGAAAAAACGGGTTTGAGACCACTTTTTGGCCTGCCCGGTGAATGCCGCAGTCAGGAGCCCAAAGCAGGAAACCCCGCGTGGTGCGGGGCTTCAGGCAACTTCCGTTAGCTGATAGCCAGTTGGAAGTCAATGTACTGGCGGAGAGAGTGGGATTCGAACCCACGGTACCTTGCGGTACGCTTGATTTCGAGTCAAGTACATTCGACCACTCTGCCATCTCTCCGCGAATCGGAAATTCTACCGCAGATCGACGCGACAAAATTTATCGCCACCCAAAATCGCGCGTTAGAGCACCTAAATCCTTGCGACAGTACATCGTGTGCTACACAGTGTCGAAACTCGCTCTAGCAAGCATTGTGGGGACTTGCTGTGGATGTACAAAAGGGAACTCTTGCGAGAACAGCAGATGGCAAAAATGTTCAATATTTGACAAGTACCCCCCCAAATGGGGGATACCCGGCGACGTTTGAAGTAGCTACTCTAAACGCGGGTTGGTTTTTTTTTGTGGTTGTGTGTGTG
>JBEGLK010000146.1:0-5473 GCA_041183605.1 Pseudomonadota bacterium | reverse complement strand
CATTCCGAAAAACCTCAAAACCGAATTGCTTGACGGCGTGATCCAGGTCGATGCCGAGCCCGCGCGTGAATACGCCCGCCGCAGCGCCCGCGAAGAGGGCCTGCTGGTCGGCATTTCCAGCGGCGCCACACTCGCCGCGATTGCGCAAAAACTGCCCGAACTGCCCGCGGGCGCCAAAGTGCTGGGTTTCAACTACGACACCGGCGAGCGTTATTTGTCGGTTGAGGGCTTTTTGCCGACCTGATCCGCGTGTTTTTTTGTAGGGTCGACTTCAGTCGACCTGGCGGGTTGAAGCCCGCCCTACAAGCGACAAGCATTCAGGCCGAATAAATTCGGCCCCACAGGATTCACGGATCACTCTTCTAAAATGTTGGCCTTCTGCTTGATAAACACAAGCCCAACTGGCACGCACCATGATCCGACTCTCAGAACTCAAGCTCGCGCTTGACCACACGCCTGACGACCTCCAGACACTGATCCTGCAAACGCTGGTCATCGCGCCCGCGGATCTGGCCGAGTGGCACATTTTCAAACGCAGTTTTGACGCGCGCAAGGCGCAGGTGCGTGTGGTTTACATCGTCGATCTGAGGCTGACCAAACCCGAACAGGAAACCAGCCTGTTGGCAAAACACGCGGGCAACCCACACATCGTTCCCACCCCCGACATGGCGTACCGGCTGGTGGCGCAGGCTCCGGCCGACTTGCCGCTGCGCCCGGTGGTGGTGGGGTTTGGCCCCTGCGGCATTTTTGCCGCGCTGATGCTGGCCCACATGGGTTTCAAACCGATCGTGCTGGAGCGCGGCAAAAAAGTGCGTGAGCGCACGAAAGACACCTGGGGCCTGTGGCGTAAACATGTGCTCAACCCCGAGAGCAATGTGCAGTTTGGCGAAGGCGGCGCTGGCACCTTTTCGGACGGCAAGCTGTGGAGCCAGATCAAGGACCCGCGCCACTTGGGGCGCAAGGTGATGGAAGAATTTGTCAAGGCCGGCGCACCGCCCGAGATTCTGGTCGAGTCGCACCCGCACATCGGCACCTTCAAGCTGGTCAAGGTGGTGGAAAACCTGCGCGCCCAGATCATCGCGCTCGGTGGCGAGATTCGTTTTGAGCAACGTGTCACCGACGTGCTGGTGGAAGACGGCGCACAAGGCCGGCAGGTGCGCGGCCTCACCGTGCTGGACCAGAGCAGCGGGCAGTCTTACGAGATGCGCGCCGACCAAGTGGTGATGGCGCTGGGCCACAGCTCGCGCGACACCTTTGCCATGCTGCACGAACGCGGGGTTGCCGTGGACGCCAAACCGTTCTCGGTCGGCTTTCGCATCGAGCACCCGCAAAGTGTGATCGACCGCGCCCGCTGGGGCCGCCACGCCGGCCACCCAAGCCTGGGTGCGGCCGACTACAAGCTGGTGCACCACGCCAGCAATGGCCGTGCGGTCTACAGCTTTTGCATGTGCCCCGGTGGCACCGTGGTGGCAGCCACCAGCGAGCCGGGCCGCGTGGTCACCAATGGCATGAGCCAGTATTCACGCAACGAGCGCAACGCCAATGCGGGGCTGGTGGTGGGCATTGAACCCGCCGACTATGACCAGGACGAAGCGGCCTTTGTGCAGTCCTTTGGTAGAGCAGCGGGTCAGCGTTACGCCGAAGAAGCCATGCGTCTGAAAGCGGCTGCCTCCGGCGCCACCCACCCGCTGGCCGGCATCAACCTGCAACGCAGGCTCGAATCGGGCGCTTATGTGCTCGGTGGCAGCAACTACGAGGCGCCGGGGCAACTGGTGGCCGATTTCATCGAGGGCAAGGCGTCAAGCAGTTTCGGCACGGTTTTGCCTTCCTACAAGCCCGGCGTCAAGCTCGGCGACCTGCACCCCGCCCTGCCCGACTATGCGATTACCGCGCTGCGCGAGGCGCTGCCCGCGTTTGGCAAGAAGATCAAGGGCTTTGACATGCCGGACGCGGTGCTGACCGGTGTGGAAACCCGGACCTCGTCACCGCTGCGAGTGCCGCGGGGTGACGACTTTCAGAGTGTCAACACACGCGGCCTGTACCCTGCGGGGGAAGGCGCAGGGTATGCGGGCGGCATCCTGTCAGCGGGGGTGGACGGCATCAAGGTGGCCGAGGCGTTGGCCATGAACCTGACTTTGTAGGGTCGACTTCAGTCGACCTGGCCGAATAAATTCGGCCCCACAGGGAGACCAAGCCCCAACAGGATCAAAAAATCAACCCTGTGTATTCTGCAACGCGGTAATGCGGTCTTCAATCGGCGGATGGCTGGAGAACAACTGGCCAATGCCGCCGGTGATGCCAAAAGCGGCCACACTCTTGGGCAACTCGCCGGCTTCCATGCCGCCCAAGCGGGCCAGCGCGTTGATCATGGGCTGGCGGCGACCCATCAGTTGCGCCGCACCGGCGTCGGCGCGGAATTCACGGTGGCGGCTGAACCAGGCCACCACCATGGCGGCCGCAAAACCCAGCACGATGTCGAGCACGATGGTGGTCACCATGTAACCGATGCCGGGGCCGGAGTTTTCGTTGTCGCCCTTGCGCAGGAAACTGTCCACGGCGTAACCGATGACACGGCTCAGGAACACCACAAAGGTGTTCATCACGCCCTGGATCAGCGTCATGGTGACCATGTCGCCGTTGGCCACGTGGGCAATTTCGTGACCGATGACGGCCTCGATTTCCTCGTGCGTCATGCCTTGCAACAAACCGGTGCTGACCGCCACCAGCGCAGAATTCTTGAAAGCACCGGTGGCAAAGGCGTTGGGCGCGCCTTCAAAAATACCCACCTCGGGCATGCCGATACCGGCCTTGTCAGCGAGCTTGCGCACGGTCTCGACGATCCAGGCCTCATCGGCATTGGACGGTTGGTTGATGATGTGCACACCGGCAGTCCATTTGGCCATCGGTTTGCTGATCAGCAGCGAAATGATGGCGCCGCCAAAACCCATCACCAGCGCAAAACCCAGCAAGGCGCCCAGATTCAGGCCATTGGCTGTGAGGTAACGGTTCACACCCAGCAGGCTGGCGACAACGCCGAGCACGGCAACCACCAGCACATTGGTCAGAACAAATAACAGAATGCGTTTCATGTTTTCCTTTTTCGCTGAAACGAACGGAATCCCCGTTCAAGGCAGTGAATATTAGTGTGAAGCCCCGGAAATCAAGTTTTGCGGCGCTTAATTCCCCACGTCAAGTGCCTATTTGATGACACTCGACGTGGACACCAACCTGAGCTCAGGCCTTCAAGCCGATGGCATCCAGCGCTGTTGCGAGTTGCGCCACGCTGCGGTCCGCGTTGTGCAGTTTTTCCAGCCCGAACAAGCCAATGCGGAAAGTTGAAAAATCAGCGGGTTCATCGCATTGGAGCGGCACGCCGGCAGCCGTCTGCAGGCCCAGCGCCAGGAATTTCTTGCTGTTCTGGATGTCCGCGTCGGTGGTGTAACTCACCACCACGCCGGGCGCCTGGAAACTCTCGGCGGCCACACTCTTGATGCCGCGGCTCTCAAACAGGGCTCGCACCTTGGCGCCCAGCAGGGCCTGCTCGGCCTTGACCCGGTCAAAGCCGTAGGCGCGGGTTTCCTGCATGACTTCGCGCAGGCGCGTGAGGCCGTCGGTCGGCATGGTGGCGTGGTAGGCGTGGCCGCCTTTTTCATAGGTTTCCATGATCTGCAGCCACTTTTTCAGGTCGCAGGCAAAGCTGGTGCTGGTGGTGGCCTCAATGGCAGCGCGGGCGCGGGCGCTCAACATCACCATGGCGCAGCAGGGTGAACTGCTCCAGCCCTTTTGCGGCGCGCTCACCAGCACATCGACGCCGGTGGCTTCCATGTTGACCCACATGGTGCCCGAGGCAATGCAGTCCAGTACAAACAGGCCGCCCACTTCATGCACCGCATCGGCCACGGCCTTGATGTAACTGTCGGGCAACATCATGCCGGCCGAAGTTTCCACGTGCGGGGCAAACACCACGTCGGGCTTGTTGGCGCGGATGCTCGCCACCACCTCGTCCAACGGACAGGGAACCCACGGCGCCTGCTTGTCGTCGCCAACGCGGCGCGCCTTGAGCACCGTCGACTCCGCCGGGATATGCCCCATGTCAAAAATCTGCGTCCAGCGGTAGCTGAACCAGCCGTTGCGAATCACCAGCGTTTTCTTGCCGGTGGCGAATTGGCGCGCCACCGCTTCCATGCCGAAGGTACCGCTGCCCGGCACCAGCGCCACCGAGGAGGCGGCATACACCTCCTTGAGCATGCTGGAGATGTCTTTCATCACGCCCTGGAAGCGTTGCGACATGTGGTTGAGTGCGCGGTCGGTGTAGACCACCGAGAATTCGAGCAGACCATCGGGGTCGATATTGGGAAGAAGACCGGGCATGTGAAGCGCTCCTGTATTTTGGGTTGACAATAATGTTTAGCTTAGCACGGAGGCCAGGGTATTCCACCGCGGCTTCTGAACACCGACTGGAGAACACAGCCATGGCCCAACCGAGTTTCAACTGGCAAGACCCCTTTCTGCTGGCGCAACAACTGAGCGACGACGAACGCATGGTCAGGGAAGCTGCTGCCGCCTACAGCCAGGACCGGTTGCAGCCACGCGTGATCGAGGCTTTCCGTCGCGAGCACACCGATGTGGCCATCTTCCGCGAAATGGGTGAACTGGGACTGCTTGGCCCCACCATCCCGGAAGCTTATGGCGGCCCGGGCCTGAACTATGTCGCCTACGGACTGATTGCGCGTGAGGTCGAGCGCGTGGACAGCGGTTACCGCTCCATGATGAGTGTGCAGAGCTCGCTGGTGATGGTGCCAATTTTCGAATTCGGCAACGAAGCCACCAAACAAAAATACCTGCCCAAGCTGGCCACGGGTGAATGGATCGGCTGCTTCGGCCTGACCGAGCCCAACCACGGATCCGACCCGGCCAGCATGCTGAGCCGCGCGTTCAAGGTGCCTGGCGGCTACAAGCTCACCGGCAACAAGATGTGGATCTCCAACAGCCCGATTGCCGACGTGTTTGTGGTCTGGGCCAAGGAGGTGAGTGAATCCGGCGCGGTCGGCCCGATCCGCGGCTTTGTGCTGGACAAGGGGGCAGCCGGCTTGAGCGCGCCGGCGATCCACGGCAAGGTGGGTTTGCGTGCCAGCATCACCGGCGAGATTGTCATGGACGGCGTGTTTTGTCCTGAAGAAAATGCCTTCCCCGAAGTGCAAGGCCTCAAGGGCCCGTTCACCTGCCTGAACAGTGCCCGTTACGGCATCGCCTGGGGCGCGCTGGGCGCGGCCGAGGACTGCTGGCTGCGCTCACGCCAGTATGTGCTGGACCGCCAGCAGTTTGGCCGCCCGCTGGCCGCCAACCAGCTGATCCAGAAGAAGCTCGCAGACATGCAGACCGAGATTGCGCTGGGCCTGCAAGCCTGCCTGCGCCTGGGGCGCATGAAGGACGAAGGCACGGCTGCAGTGGAAATCACCTCGATCCTGAAGCG
>JBEGLK010000145.1:0-6426 GCA_041183605.1 Pseudomonadota bacterium | reverse complement strand
ACGGCATGACGAAGGCCAGCGCCTGTGCCAGGTGCGGCGCGTTGTGCAGCAACGTGGTGCGCTCGTGCAAGGCCTCGCGAACCAGCGCGATATTGCCCTGCGCCAGATAACGCACGCCGCCGTGCACCAGCTTGGTTGCACGCGATGACGTTCCTTTGGCGAAATCATGTGATTCAACAAGCACCACACGCAGGCCACGCGCCGCGGCATCCAGCGCCACACCCAGGCCGGTCGCGCCGCCACCGATGATGGCAATGTCATAGTGGCAGGGTTGGGCCAGCTTGGCGATCAGGTCCGCGCGCCGCGTTGGCAGCGGGGTGTCGGCAAGATTGAGCTGACCCATCACAGTTGCACGGGGGCGATTTTGGCATTCGCCATACCCAAAACGCTCAGAGCTAAAGCTCCCGATGACCGTTCGTAAAGCCCATCATCCGCGCAGTCTGTTTCGACCCTGGGGTGGAGAAAAGTAGTGTCGCTGGCTGCCGTGTGCCGCGAGCCATTGCCGATATATTGGGTGGACTCAAACCGGCGAAAAGTCAGTTTCAAGGCAAAAGCGGCAAAAGCTCCTGTTTTTTGCGTAGCTTTCCTTTTCGGAAAAAGAAAAAGGCCTCCGAGTATCGCTACCTGGAGGCCTTTTGCAAGTGTGAATGGTGCCGCTTGTCGGATTCGAACTGACGACCTACCGCTTACAAGGCGGTTGCTCTACCAACTGAGCTAAAGCGGCACGGGACATATTTTACACGGCAGATTCGCGCCGGATTCACACCAGGCACAAGCTTATTTGATGCGAGTCAGTGTGGGGCGACCGGTAACCGGTGGCTTGGTGGTTTGTTTTTGCTCTGGCTTTGGTACGTCGTCAGACGAGGCCGATGACGGCACACTGGAAAGATGCGACTGCGCCGGCTCTGCACTGGCGTCTTCCGGCGCTTGCATGTCGTCGTCCGCGTCTTCGTCATCCTCAGCACCCTGGGTATGCGGGCTGGCTTTGGGAAAAGCCATACCTTGACCATTTTCTCGGGCAAAAATGGCCAGGACCCGGTCCACTGGCACCATCACATCACGCACCACGCCAGCGAACCTGGCTTTGAACACCAAGAATTCGTTGCCAAGTTGCAGGCCCGTGGTGGAGTCATAACTGATGTTGAGCACAATTTCGTCATCCTTGACGTATTCACGCGGCACTTGCACGGTCGCGTCAACCGACACGGTCACATAAGGCGTCAAACCATTGTCAACGCACCACTCGTGCCAGGCACGAATCAGGTACGGCTGCGACGGGGTCAATTCAGTAGATGGCTTCATTGCGTAAGCAAAGTTATTTGCGCATGACCTTCTCGGACGGTGTCAGTGCTTCGATGTAGGCGGGGCGTGAAAAAATGCGCTCCGCATATTTGAGCAACGGCGCGGCATTCTTGCTGAGCTCAATGCCGTAGTAGTCAAGACGCCAAAGCAGCGGTGCGATGGCCACGTCCAGCATGGAAAAACCTTCACCGAGCATGAACTTGTTTTTCAGGAACACGGGGGCCAACTGGGTGAGCCGATCGCGAATGTGGGCGCGGGCTTTTTCCAGCGCCTTTTCATTGGCTTTGGCCTGGCGTGATTCGAGTGTGATCACGTGGGTGAACAATTCTTTCTCAAAATTGAGCAGGAACAGCCGGACACGTGCGCGGTCGACCGGGTCACCGGGCATCAATTGAGGATGCGGAAAACGCTCGTCAATGTACTCATTGATGATGTTCGATTCGTAAAGGATCAAATCACGCTCGACCAGAATCGGCACCTGGCCATAGGGATTCATGACGTTGATGTCTTCGGGCTTGTTGTACAGGTCAACATCACGAATCTCAAAGTCCATGCCTTTTTCAAACAGGACAAAACGACAGCGATGTGAGAAGGGGCAGGTTGTGCCCGAATAAAGCACCATCATGGTGGAGGCTCCTAAAAAAGTAAAAGCGGGCGGCTGTGAGGCGGCCCACTCTGAAGAATCCGGGTCACGACTTCACAACGTGCCCCGGACAGCAGATTGTGTTATTTGATGTCTTTCCAATAGGCTTTGTTCAGCTGCCAGGTGAGGAAAGTCAAACCCGCGAGAAACAACAAAACCCAGATACCGATGTTTTTGCGGGTGGTCTGGGCCGGCTCGGCCATCCACTGCATGTAGTTCACCAGATCACCAATGGTCTGGTCATATTGACCAGGCGTCATGGTCGCCTGCATTTCCCACAACACATGCGGCATGGCCACATTCGGGAAAACATGGTTATTCCAGCCGGTAGGTTTGGCTTCGTCCCGGTAAAACCCGCGCAGGTAGGAGTAGAGATAGTCCGTGCCCGTACCGCCAGCACCGGCGCGCGAACGAGCAATCACGGTGAGGTCCGGCGGATTGACACCAAACCAGGCCTTGGCCTGAGTCGGATCAATGGCGGCCTTCATGGTTTCACCAATTTTGTTGTTGGTGACCAGAAGGTTGTCCTTGATCTGGCTCTGCGTCAAACCGATGTCGGTCAGGCGCGTGTAACGCATGAACGCAGCCGAATGGCAATTCAGGCAGTAATTGACAAACACCTTGGCGCCATTTTGCAGGGCAGCCATGTCGTTGACCCGGTCAGGTGCCTTGTCCCAGGCTGGACCACCTTCATTGGCCTGCACGGCCCCGGCCAGACCCAATGCCACTGTCAAACCGAGAATGATTTTGTGAGTGAAACCCATGATTTTCATATTTTGTTCTCCAGTTCAATGGGCCGTGTAAGTCACACGACTGGGCACTTGCTTGAACACGCCCATGCGACTCCACCAAGGCATCAGGATAAAGAAGCCGAAGTAGAACAGGGTACCCAACTGGGCAACTCGACCAGAAATCACTGACACCGGCTGTGTTCCCAGATAACCCAGGATCAGGAAGTTGACGACAAAGACGGCATACAGGTACTTGTGCCAGGTCGGGCGATAACGGATGGACTTGACTTCACTGTTGTCCAGCCAAGGCAGGAAGAACAGGATCACAACACCGCCACCCATGGCAACCACACCCCAGAATTTCGCGTCAATCGAGAACATCATGGCCAGCACCACCACCGCCCCCCCGGCGATGACGGCCTTGAACAGACTCGGCATCCGGGTTTTGGCCACGGCCAGTGCAGCACCCAGGGCCACGCAGGCCATCAATACATACATCATCTCGGTGGTCACGGCACGCAGCAGCGAATAGAAGGGCGTGAAATACCAGACCGGTGCAATATGCAAGGGCGTCTGGAACGGATCGGCCGGAATGAAGTTGTTGTACTCCAGGAAGTAGCCGCCCATTTCAGGAGCAAAAAACACGATGGCAGAAAACACGAACAGGAAGGCGCTGACCGCAAAGACATCGTGCACCGAGTAATACGGATGGAAAGGAATGCCGTCCAGAGGAATACCGTTGGCATCCTTGTTCGCCTTGATCTCGATGCCGTCGGGGTTGTTTGAGCCGACTTCGTGCAAGGCAATGATGTGCGCAACCACCAGACCCAGCAAGACCAGCGGCACGGCGATCACGTGGAAGCTGAAGAAGCGGTTCAGCGTGGCATCACCCACCACGAAGTCGCCACGAATCAGCAAAGCCAGGTCAGGACCGATAAAAGGAATGGCGGAAAACAGGTTCACGATCACCTGGGCACCCCAATAACTCATCTGTCCCCAAGGCAGCAGGTAACCCATGAAGGCTTCGGCCATCAGGGCCAGGAAGATGCCGCAGCCAAACAGCCAGATCAGCTCGCGCGGCTTGCGGTAGCTGCCGTACATCAAGCCCCGGAACATGTGCAGGTACACCACTACGAAGAAGGCGGAGGCGCCGGTCGAGTGCATATAGCGAATCAGCCAGCCCCAGGGCACATCACGCATGATGTACTCAACGGAAGCAAACGCCAGCGCAGCGTCCGGCTTGTAATTCATCACCAGAAAAATGCCGGTAACGATCTGGATCACCAATACCAGCAAGGACAGCGAGCCAAAAACGTACCAGATATTGAAATTCTTGGGTGCGTAGTACTCGGTCATGTGCTCCTTGACGAGTTTGGACAACGGAAACCGGTTGTCCACCCAATTGAGCAATTTTTCGCCCGCTGGCGCGTTGGGAGAGATTTCGTGGAATTCAGCCATGTCGTTCTTCCTTAGGCTTTCTTGTCTTCACCAATCAGCAACTTGGTGTCTGAGAGGTAGATGTGAGGAGGGACCTGGAGATTGTCTGGCGCAGGCTTGTTCTTGAAAACACGACCCGCCAGGTCGAAGGTGGAACCGTGACATGGGCAGAAGAAGCCGCCCGGCCAATCTTCTGGCAAGGAGGGTTGCGCGCCCGTCTTGAACTTCTCAGAGGGTGAGCAACCCAAATGGGTACAAATACCGACAGTCACCAGGTACTCTGGCTTGATGGAGCGAGTTGGGTTGCGCGCATATGCGGGCGCCTGATCATCAGGTTTGCGCTCCGATTTGGGATCAGCCAACTGGTCATCATGCTTGGCCAATGCTGCCAGTTGCTCGGGCGTGCGACGCACGATCCAGACCGGCTTGCCGCGCCATTCCACCGTCATTTTTTCGCCCGGTTTCAGGGCTGAGATATCGGCTTCCACGGCCGCACCAGCGGCTTTTGCCCGCTCGGAGGGCTGAAATGAACTCACGAAGGGAACCGCGGCGGCGATACCGCCCGCTGCACCGGCACAACCGGATGCAATCAGCCAGGTCCTTTTACTTGAGTCGATGGGGCCGCTTGCGGCAAGCGTTTCACTCATGAGAATCCTCAATGGAAAAGATGGATATTAGTAACAACCCTTGATTCTAACGGAGGCATTTGTCCCAAATTAAAAACAGCGCGTTATCGGGCTTGATGAATGAGCTGACGCGCCATGTGGATGGCTTCGATCAGGCTGGACGCGTCAGCCTTGCCGGTCCCCGCAATGTCAAAAGCAGTGCCGTGGTCCGGGCTGGTGCGCACCAGGGGCAATCCAAGCGTCACGTTGACGCCCTTGTCTACCCCCAGGTACTTGACCGGGATCAGCCCTTGGTCGTGGTACATCGCCAACACGACATCAAACTCGCCGGGTTGTCCGGGCTGTGCTCGGGCGCGCATGAAGACGGTGTCGGGGGCGATGGGATCGGTGGCCAGCACCCCTTGCGCGCGCGCAGCCTGCACAGCTGGCAAGATGATGTCGAGTTCTTCCCGACCAAACAACCCGCCTTCACCGGCATGCGGATTCAGACCGGCCACGCCAATCCGGGGCGCCCTTCCCAACACAGCTTGCAGGGAACGGTGTGTGATCAGCAAGGTCTCCAGCACCTGATCAAACGTGACCGCGGCCAAGGCCTCACGCAAAGACACATGGATACTAACCAGCACCACGCGCAACTCGTCGTTGGCCAGCATCATGCGCACCGGCAATTGCGCCACCGTTGTCTTGAGATGTGCCGCAGCCAGCGATTGCAACAACTCCGTGTGACCCGGGAAGTCGTCATAAGGCGCCCCCGCCAGCGACAGCGCAGCCTTGTTCAACGGCGCCGTGACCATGGCCGCCAACTCGCCCCGCAAGACCGCGTTGGCGGCCCAGATCACACAGTCACCAGCCAGCTGCCCGGCGCGAGCGCTGACCAAACCAAATGGCGCAGGCGGCGCGCCATCCAGAGCTTTTGAACTGACTTGCCAAACCGGCACACAACGCGGCGGACTATCCCAAGCCTCCCGCACGTTTGACAGAACGGCCACCGGCAATGCCACTTCAGATCCAGCCACCACACCGGCAGCACGGCGCATGGTGGCCACATCACCCACCACAAAACAACCGCGGGTGAGCTCCGGCGCATCGCGGAACGCCTTGACAATGGTCTCGGGGCCAATGCCGGCGGGGTCGCCCAGGGTAATGGCAATGGGCAAAGCAGGTGTGGATTCAGTCATGTCAGGCAGGGTTGTCAATGTCAATGAATTCGTGCGTCAGACCCAATTGTGCAGCCACATGCGCAGCTACCGCGGGCGCGGCGTGGTGGCCACAAGCCAAGTAGGCCACACCGCATTCACGCGCATAGTGCGCTTGCGGCTCAGAGATCTCACCCGTGACAAATGCGTCGGCGCCTGCGGCGATGGCTGCCTCAAAATAGTTCTGCGCACCACCGCTGCACCATGCGATCTTTCGAATCGCCCGATTACAGTCGCCCGCCAGAACCACCTTGCGTCCCAACGCAAGCTCGATATGCGTCGCCAGCGCTTGCGCTGACTCAAAAAAGTGACCCTCAGCACGCTGCCCCAAGCAACCCAGGTCCTGTTCACCAAACCAGGACTGCGCCACCCAACCCAGTTGAAGGCCGAGTTGCGCATTGTTGCCCAGACTGGGGTGGGCATCCAGCGGCAAGTGGTAGGCAAACAGATTGATGTCATGGGCCAGCAGCAAGGCCAGGCGCTGTTTCATC
>JBEGLK010000144.1:0-6367 GCA_041183605.1 Pseudomonadota bacterium | reverse complement strand
GATGAATTCTGCAAAGGTCTTGGCCGGGAAATTGGATTTGACCAGCAGGATGTGGTTGGTGAAGCTCACGCCGGCGACGGCAGTCAGGTCACGTTTGGGGTCATAGGGCAGGTTCTTCACCAGCGCGACATTGATCGCGTAGGGCGACTGTGAGCCCATGTACAAGGTGTTGCCATCGGGTTCGGATTTGATGACATCCGTCAAGGCGATGATGTCCTTGCCACCGGGCTTGTTCTCAACCACGACGGTTTGTCCCAAGCTGGCGCTGAGGTGGGGCGCAATCAGCCGTGCCTGGAAGTCGATCGCGCTGCCCGCAGGCAACGAGACGATCAGCCGGATCGGACGAGCCGAAGTTTGTGCCATCACGCTGCTGGCAGGCAGGGTAGCAGCCAAGCCCATGGCCTTGAGGAAAGCGCGTTTGTTCATCATGTGTTTGTCTCCTGTTGAATGTCGCTAGTTTAATTGTGAGAAGGCCTGCCCAGATTCAGGCAAGAAATTCTAATGATATGCAGTCTATCCGGAAGGCGTCCATGGTGATTTTCAAATGGCCGGGTCGTGGGAATCAGGACACCGGTTGAATGACAAGCTGCCGCACTACGCCACTCGGCGTATTTCCCAAAACGAAGACTTTCCCTAAAGTTACTCCATCGCTGAAGACAAGTCTGAACTGATCACCAGACACGGTCCCAGGCGACACCAGTTTCATCAACTTTGGAGTAGCACATGCAATCTTTGAACTCACGTCGTTTTACGCTCAAGGCGCTCACCGCTGCCGTTGCGCTCACCACCCTGACGGCAATGCCGGCGTTCGCAGCCGACACCATCAAGGTCGGCATCCTGCACAGCCTGTCCGGCACCATGGCCATTTCGGAAACCGTGTTGAAAGACACCGTGCTGATGGCGATTGACGAGATCAACGCAAAGGGTGGCTTGCTCGGCAAGAAACTCGAGCCCGTGGTGGTTGACCCCGCATCCAACTGGCCGCTGTTTGCCGAAAAGACCAAGCAGTTGCTGGGTCAGGACAAGGTCGATGTGATCTTCGGCTGCTGGACCAGCGTGTCGCGCAAGTCGGTGCTGCCAGTCGTTGAAGAAATGAACGGCCTGCTGTTTTACCCGGTCCAGTACGAAGGTGAGGAGTTGTCCAAGAACGTGTTCTACACCGGCGCCGCACCCAATCAGCAAGCCATCCCTGCAGTGGACTATTTGATGAGCAAGGACGGCGGCTCGGCCAAGCGCTGGGTGCTGTTGGGTACCGACTATGTCTACCCCCGCACCACCAACAAGATTCTGCGCGCCTACCTCAAGTCCAAGGGTGTGAAGGAAAGCGACATCGACGAAAAATACACACCGTTTGGTCACTCGGATTACCAGACCATCGTGGCTGACATCAAGAAGTTTGCCGCTGGTGGCAAGACCGCCGTGGTGTCCACCATCAATGGTGACTCCAACGTGCCCTTCTACAAGGAACTCGGCAACGCTGGTCTGAAGGCCAAGGACGTGCCTGTGGTGGCTTTCTCGGTGGGTGAAGAAGAGCTGCGCGGTGTGGATACCAAGCCGCTGGTGGGCCACCTGGCTGCCTGGAACTACTTCCAGTCGATCAAGAACCCGAGCAACACCGAGTTCATCGCCAAATGGGCAGCCTATGCCAAGGCCAAGGGTATCGCCGGTCACAAGGACAAACCTTTGACCAACGACCCGATGGAGGCCACTTACATCGGCATCAACATGTGGAAACAGGCCGTTGAAAAAGCCAAGTCCACCGATGTTGACAAGGTGATTGCCGCCATGGCTGGCCAGACCTTCAAGGCGCCAAGCGGCATCGTGAGCAAGATGGATGAAAAGAACCACCACCTGCACAAGTCGGTGTTTATCGGCGAGATCAAGGCCGACGGCCAGTTCAATGTGGTCTGGAAAACACCAGGTCCTGTGAAAGCCAAGCCATGGAGCCCGTACATCGAAGGCAACGCTTCCAAGCCTGACGAACCTGTGAAGAAATAAGTCCCTCTGACGTCATTGCGCGCTCTGCGCGCGATGACGTTTGCTCGAAGGAATTGCAGTGTGGGCGCTGCCAACGCGTCCACCCTACAGGCTCTTATATGTTGATACGAAAACTACTTTTATTCATCTCGTTCTTTCTGCTTTCCAGCGCTCATGCGATCAGTGTGGACGAGGCCAATGCCATCAGTGCCGGTGACACCGATGCCCGCATCGAGGCATTGGGCAAGGCCTTGTCCCATGCCGACGCCAGCACGGCAGTGTTCCTGCAGGCGATGGCCGACGACGCGGTCAAACTGGTTGCTGGCAAGGCCATCATGGTCAAGGAAAACAAGGGTATCGACCCCGCTTCTGGCGCCGAACTCACGCTGCCCGCCGACGCTGAAGACGTTATCAACAACAACCGCATGCGCGGTGAAATTGACTCGGCCCTGGCCGCACTCAAGCTTTACTCCAAGGACGACAAGGTGCGCATGGCGGCGGTGCAGCAGATGCAGAATGATGCCGATCCGGGCAAGCTGCCACTCATCGAGCAGGCATTAAAAACCGAACAAAACCCCCAGATCAAGGACCAACTGGCGTTGGTTCGCGCGGCGGCTTTGCTGGGTAGCACGGACAAGGCACAGCGCATGGAAGCAGCTGCCTTGTTGGCGTCCGGCGCCCAGTCCAACACCAAAACGGTGTTGCTGGCGCACCTGCAATCGGAATCCGACGGCGAGGTCAAGGCGGCCTTGGGCAAGGCGTTGCGCGAGGTGGAATCGCGTTTGGCCTGGGGTGACAAGCTGGGTGCGGTGTTCAGCGGCATCAGCCTCGGCAGCATCCTCTTGCTGGTGGCGCTGGGCCTGGCCATCACCTACGGCCTGATGGGTGTCATCAACATGGCACACGGAGAGCTCATGATGATTGGCGCCTACGCCACCTACGTGGTGCAGGGCCTGTTTCAGCGCTACCTGCCAGGTGCCTTCGACTGGTATCTGCTGGCGGCGGTGCCTGTGGCCTTCATGGCTTCCGCCCTGATGGGCGCGGCACTGGAGCGCAGCGTCATCCGCTTCTTGTACGGCCGGCCCCTTGAAACCCTGCTGGCCACCTGGGGTATCAGCCTGATGTTGATGCAACTGGTGCGCACCCTGTTTGGCGCACAGAACGTGGGTGTGGAAAATCCGTCATGGATGAGCGGTGGCGTGCAGGTGCTGGGCAATTTGTCGCTGCCGTTCAATCGCCTGGTCATCATCGGTTTTGCGCTTTTTGTGCTGGGTTCGGTGGCCTGGCTGATTGGCAAGACCCGGCTTGGTCTGTTTGTGCGCGGCGTCACCCAAAACCGGCCGATTGCCTCGTGTATGGGCGTCAACACCGCCCGCATTGACACCTATGCGTTTGCCCTGGGTTCGGGTATTGCCGGTCTGGCCGGTTGTGCCTTGAGCCAGATTGGCAACGTCGGCCCGGACCTGGGTCAGGGCTACATCGTGGATGCCTTCATGGTGGTGGTGCTGGGTGGTGTCGGCCAACTAGCGGGCACCGTTTATGCCGCCCTGGGTTTGGGTGTGTTGAACAAGTTCCTGGAAGGCTGGGCGGGCGCGGTGCTGGCCAAGATTGCGGTACTGATTTTCATCATCATCTTTATCCAGAAACGTCCGCAAGGCATCTTTGCCATGAAGGGCCGCAGTGCGGAAGCGTGACATCATGACAAATTCAATTCAACTTCCCGCGCCTGCACCCTTGCTGACCCGCACCGGCTGGAGCGCTTTTATCGTCGCCTTGATCGTGGTCTGTGCGGTGGCACCGGTGCTCAACTTGCTGGTGCCCGCTGGCAGTGTGTTCCACCTGAGTGACTACGCGGTGGGCCTGATGGGCAAAATCATGTGCTACGCCATTTGCGCGTTGGCGATGGACCTGATTTGGGGTTTCAGTGGCATCCTGAGCCTGGGCCATGGTTTGTTTTTTGCGCTTGGCGGCTACGTCATGGGCATGTACCTGATGCGCCAGATCGGCACGGATGGCAACTACAAGAGCAACTTGCCAGACTTCATGGTGTTCCTGGACTGGAAGGCACTGCCCTGGCACTGGACTTTCTCTGACAGCTTCATTGCCACGCTGATCCTGATCCTGGCAGTGCCGGGTCTGGTGGCCTTTGTGTTTGGTTATTTTGCCTTTCGCTCGCGCATCAAGGGGGTCTACTTTTCCATCATCACCCAGGCCCTGACCTTCGCCGCGATGTTGCTGTTCTTTCGCAACGAGACTGGTTTTGGCGGCAACAATGGCTTCACCGATTTCAAGCGGATCCTGAACATTCCGGTGGCAACACAGGAGATGCGCATGACGCTGTTTGTGTTGACCGGGGTCACGCTGCTCGGCTTCTTCCTGCTGGCACGCTGGCTGGTGGGCAGCAAGTTTGGCCGTGTCCTGCAAGCCGTGCGTGATGCCGAGACCCGGGTCATGTTCAGTGGTTACAACCCGCTTGGCTACAAACTCTCGATCTGGACGATCTCGGCCATGATGTGTGGTGTCGCTGGGGCCTTGTATGTGCCGCAGGTGGGCATCATCAACCCGAGCGAAATGAGCCCGGCGAACTCGATCGAGATCGCCATCTGGGCTGCCGTGGGAGGTCGCGCCACACTGATCGGTCCGATCGCGGGCGCATTCATCGTGAATGGTGCCAAGAGCTGGCTCACCGTGGCTTATCCTGAATTCTGGCTGTACTTTTTGGGCCTGTTGTTTATTGGTGTGACCTTGTTCCTGCCGCAGGGCGTGGTGGGACTGGTCAAAAAATTGAAGGAGGGTGCGAAATGACGCCCGAATTGATGGAGCAGGGTGCCCGGCGACTCGAGGCTTACCAGGCGGCTCAGGCCGTCAGAGCTGGACAAACTGAATCGGGCGGGCGGCAAGCGGGCTTTTCGCGCATTGCCACGCCGGGTGAAGTCGACATCACCCACGGCCGCATTCTTTACCTCGAAGACGTGAGTGTGAGTTTTGATGGCTTCAAGGCCATCAACAAGCTGAGCCTTGACATTGCGCCGGGTGAATTGCGCTGCATCATCGGCCCCAATGGCGCCGGCAAGACCACCATGATGGACATCATCACCGGCAAGACCCGCCCGGACGAAGGCCAGGTGTTTTTTGGCAGCACGATCGACCTGCTGCGCTACAAGGAATCCGAGATTGCCCAGATGGGCATTGGCCGCAAGTTCCAGAAACCCACGGTGTTCGAGCAGCTCAGTGTGTTCGAGAACCTGGAGCTGGCGCTGAAAACCAACAAGGCGGTCACCAGCTCGATGTTTTTCCGGCTCGACTCCGCACAAAGCGACCGCTTGGCAGAGGTGTTGCACACCATCCATCTGGCGAGCAGCGTGCGCGGTCAGGCAGGCAACCTCAGCCATGGTCAAAAGCAGTGGCTCGAGATTGGCATGTTGCTGATGCAGGACCCCAAGAACCGAACGCACCGCCGAGCTGTTCTTGAGCCTCAAGGGCAAACACTCGCTGATGGTGGTGGAACACGACATGAGTTTCATCAACACCATTTCAGACATTGTCACCGTGCTGTGCGACGGCTCGGTCCTGGCCCAGGGCACGCTGGCGCAGGTGCAGGCCGACGAGCGCGTCATTGAAGTCTATCTGGGCCGTTGAGATCGCAATCCTATGCTGAACGTCAAAAACATCAATCAATACTACGGCGGCTCGCACATCCTGCGTGACGTCAGTCTGCAGGCCACTTTAGGCAAGGTTACGGTGATTCTGGGGCGCAACGGGGTCGGCAAGACAACCCTGCTGAAAAGTCTGATGGGTCTCGTTCCGATCAAGAGTGGCAGCATCGAGTTTGATGGCAAGGCCATTCAAAACGCTACGCCCTATGAGCGGGCCCGCGCCGGCATTGGTTTTGTGCCCCAAGGTCGTGAAATTTTTGGTCGCCTCACGGTGCAGGAAAACCTGGCCATGGGTCTGGCTTACAAGCCTGCCGGCACACCGATCCCGCCCGAACTGTTCGAACTGTTCCCGGTCTTGAAGCAGATGCTGCATCGCCGTGGCGGTGACTTGTCGGGCGGGCAACAGCAGCAGCTGGCCATTGCCCGTGCGCTGGCGGCGGGACCCAAGCTTTTGATCCTAGACGAACCCACCGAAGGCATTCAGCCCAGCATCATCAAGGACATTGGCCGTGTCATTCGTATGTTGGCCGACCGCGGCGACATGGCCATTGTGCTGGTGGAGCAGTATTACGACTTCGCTCAGGAACTGGCCGACAACTACGTCGTGATGGAGCGCGGCGCCGTGCGTGCCCAGGGTCTGGGTGTGAACATGGAAATTGACGGTGTGCGCCAGCTGGTGGCGATCTGAGGTTTACCTCAAACCCAGTTCTCCACCACCAGGCCGGGTACTCGCT
>JBEGLK010000143.1:0-5567 GCA_041183605.1 Pseudomonadota bacterium | reverse complement strand
TCCTGCTGGCGCCCAGCCCTTCCTGGATTTTGGGCTCAAGTCTGGCGATCCGATCCAGAACCAGGCGCTGGAGCGGACCCTGCTGATTTTGGACGATCAGCCCGGCATGAAGATTCGCCCGGTGATCAAGCCAGGTGCTGCGCAAGGTGAGGCTGATTTGACGGTGAACGTCGAGCGTTCGTCTTACACCAGTGGTGAGGTCGGTTTTGACAACACAGGTGCCCGCAGCACGGGTGCTTATCGCCTGCATGGCATGCTCGACATCAACAGTCCGTTCCGTTACGGCGACAAGATCACCCTCAATGGTCTGATCACCGATGAACAGATGTGGCTGGGTTCCATCGACTACATCACACCGATCGGTGCGTCTGGCCTGCGTGGTCAGATTGGCTACGCTCACACCAATTACCAATTGGGTGGCCAATTTGCCGCCCTCAATGCCGTGGGGTATGCCAATGTGACAACCGCCAAGCTGAGTTATCCCTTGGTGCGTTCACAAGCCACCAACGTGCTGGCGACTGTTGGTATTCAGCATAAAGATCTGCAGGACGACTATCGGGTGGCTGGTGTTGTTCGCAAAAAGAGCAGCAATGGGGTTCCGGTTGGCTTGCAGTTTGACAAGCGTGACGCATTGCTGGGTGGTGGTGTGACCTACGGTGCGCTGACTTGGCTGGCCGGCCGATTGTCGCTGGATGACGCATTGGCCGCGACCGATGCCAGCACGGCGCAAACCCTGGGCAGCTTCAACAAGATCAATCTTGATGTGGCGCGTATCCAGAAGATTGCCGGCGATCTGAGTTTTTATGGACGTTATTCCGGCCAGTGGGCGAGCAAAAACCTGGATTCTTCCGAGAAGTTCAATTTGGGTGGTTACTACGGCGTGCGCGCTTACCCGCTTGGTGAAGGTGTGGGCGACAAGGGCTGGTTCACACAATTGGAAGTGCGTTACGCCGTGGGTGCGGTGACGCCTTTCGTTTTCTATGATTTCGGGCAGTCGAGTGCCAATGTCCAACCCTGGGATGCCAATTCCAGCGCCACCCGCACGGTCTCAGGTCCAGGCGTGGGTGTTCGGTCGCTTTATGGTGCCTGGAGTTTGGATGCGACCCTGGCGCTGCGCAGCAAGGGTGGTCCATCGACCGCCGATGATGTAGACCGCAACCCGCGCTTTTTCTTCATGCTGGGTCGCCGGTTCTGATGAACCGTTGAATCAGCCCTTGGCAAAGGGGCGGCTGGGGTCGCTACACCAAGCGCTCCAGCTGCCCGCATAAAGTGCGGCACGTCCCAAGCCTGCGATTTCCATGGCGATGATGTTGGGCACGGCGCTGACGCCACTGCCGCAATGGTGCACCACGCTGGCTGGGTCCCGGCCCCCGAGCAAGGCGTCAAATTCTGCACGGAGTTGGGGAGCCGATTTGAATCTGCCGTCAGGCCCGAAGTTATCGGTGAAAGGGCGGTTCAATGCCCCTGGGATGTGACCGGCCACCGGGTCCAGCGGCTCCACCTCGCCCCTGAAACGGGGCGTGCCGCGCGCATCCACCAGGGTTTGAATGGGACGCCCAAGCCGGCTTGACACAGTGTCGGTGCTGGCCAATACCGCTCTTGGCGAACCCGGGTTGAAAGTGCCGGATGGCGGCGTGGGACTTGTACCCGATTCAACAGCCCCTCCGGCTGCAACCCAGGCTTGCAGGCCGCCGTCGAGCACGGCAACTGCCTCATGACCTGCCCATTTAAGCATCCACCACAGACGGCCGCAATAGTTCACGCCTTGGCGGTCGTAGACCACGGCCTGCATGTCCGGCCCGAAACCCACATGACCCAGCCAAGCGGCAAAAGCATCGAGTGAAGGCAGCGGGTGGCGGCCGCCACTGGCAGCGTCTGCAGCACCTTTTGCGCTCAGATGACGGTCGAGGTCGGCACGCACTGCGCCTGCGATGTGCGATTCCTGGTATTGGGCATCGCCCGCCTCGGGGCGCATCAGTTCAAAACTGCAATCGAAGACCATCAGGGGTTGCGCCTGGGCACTTAGCTGCTGCAGTTGGCTGACGGAAATCAGGGTCGTGTACATGGTGTTGTTGCCTCAAACAGTTCAATGATCTTCCACCGAAGTATCGGGCAGAACGCGCATGCGCAGCACGGTGGCAGCGATGCCGCTCGCCACGATCAGCAGGATTCCAGCCCAGCTGGTCAATTCGATCCGGTCCCCAAACAGCAACAGACCGTAAAGTGAGCCAAACACGATGCCGACGTATTGGAGATTGACCACCAGCAAGGCAGCGCCACGACTGAGGGCGCGCGTCATGCACCACTGACCAATGGACGCCAGTACGCCAATTGGGATGAGCCAAGCAATGGACTGCCAGTGGGCGCTGTGTAAGGGTGTGAAACCGGTCAGGCCGACGCCAGTCAGTCCGGTCAGCAGGATGCCAACGGAAAAATAAAAGACAGTGCGGGTTTCGGGTTCACCTGCCTTGCTCAGTGCGGTGACCTGCATGACGGCCATCGCGGATGCCAGGCCAGACAATAGCCCGATGAGTCCCGCGAACAGCTGGTTCTGCTCCAGTGTCGGCCGCAGCATCAGGACCACGCCGGCAAAACTGGCCAATACGGCGGTGATCAGAGCGCCCTGTCGGGTGGGTTTGCCGTACAACAGAGCACCGCCGATCACGAACGCTGCCACCCAGACGCCACTCATGTAGTTGAGTGTCATGGCGGTGGCCAGGGGCAGGTGCGCAATGGCATAAAACCAGCAGGTCATGGCCAGCACACCGGCCACGTTGCGCCAGAAATGCATCATGGGCACTGGTGTGGCCATGCTGACACCACGCGATCGCATCACCATGGCGATGAAAATCACACTCACGATGCCCCGCGACAGCACGATTTCGGCGGTGGAAAAGTCTGCTGATGCAAACTTGATGCCGACCGCCATGGTGGAGAAAAAGAAGGCCGCGGCCAACATCCAGAGTGCTTGCAAGCTTCAGGCTTTCATTTCAGAGCGCCATCTGGCGCCGGTACCACTCGTGGAAATGTTGCATGCCATCTTCCATCGGACTCTGGTAGGGCCCAACTTCGTTGTCGCCACGCGCCAGCAGCGCCTTGCGCCCGGCGTCCATGCGTTCCCCAATCTCGTCGTCCTCGATGCAGGTTTCCATGTAGGCCGCCTGCTGCGCTTCGACAAATTCGCGTTCGAACGCAGCAATTTCCTCGGGGTAGTAAAACTCGACCTTGTTGAGCGTCTTGTCGGGTCCCATCGGATGCAGGGTGGATACCGTCAGCACGTGCGGGTACCACTCGATCATGATGTGAGGATAGTAAGTCAGCCAGATGGCGCCACGTTCAGGCAGTTCGCCATTGCGGTATTTCAGCAGGGCATCGTGCCAACGCCGATAAACCGCTGAGCCGGGCCGGCCAAAAGCTTTGGAAACACCCACGGTCTGCACCGAAAAATGCTCGCCAAACTGCCAGCGCAAGTCGTCGCAGGTGACAAAGTGGCCCAGTCCCGGGTGGAATGGCCCGACGTGGTAGTCCTCAAGATAGACCTCGATGAAGGTTTTCCAGTTGTAGTTGCATGCGTGCAGTTCAACCTTGTCGAGCACGTAGCCTGAAAAATCCAGCGCGGCATATTCACCCATGCCCGCGAGGTCTGAAGCAATATCTCGTCCGTTGTCCTCAAACAGCAGACCATTCCATTGGCGCAGCGGGTAATTGGCCAGATCAAGGCAGGGGTCAGTGGGAAAGTGGGGTGCACCGACAAGTTTGCCCGCTGGTGTCTGGCCGCTACGCTCGCCGGCGCTGTAGGTCCAGCGGTGAATCGGGCAGACGATATTGCCTGCAGACGTATTCTGCAACGAGCCGCGCCCCTTGAGCATGATGGCCTGGCGGTGCCGGCACACGTTGGATATCAGTTCCACGCCCTTGGGGGTGTGAACCAATGCACGTCCCTCGCCCTCATGTGCAAGCGTGGCGTAATCGCCAATATCTGGGACACTGGCGGCATGACCCACATAACGTGGTCCCTGCTGAAACAGGGTTTGTAATTCGCGCTGGTAGAGCGCTGGATCAAAATAAGAACTAACTGGTAGTTGGCCAGTGGCCTGCTGCAGTTGAAGACTTAAATCAGACATGGGTGACCTGACCTAAAGACTCCCCACAGGGAGATGCGCGGGTGACCGGGGTCATGCGCGAAACAAGGAAATCCAGCCTGGGCTGGCGCAATAAATGCCCATTGTACCTTTGGGGGCGGGCTCGGCGGATGCGGGTAACAAGGCCTAAAATTGCTATTTTGATTCCGGGAGTGTTGCGTTTTATGGTTACTGCCTCCAAACACGGACCTGCTGCGCCCGCGCATTATGAGGCCGCCTTGCAGGAGCTTGAGCAACTGGTGTCCAGGCTCGAATCCGGTGACATGCCCCTGGAGCAGCTTTTGACGCAATACCAGCGCGGTGCTGAATTGTTGAAGTTTTGTCGTGACCGTCTGGCAGCTGTCGAGGACCAAATCAAGGTGCTGGATCAGGGAACGCTCAAGACTTGGGCCGGTGAATCAGCATGAGCGACAACTTTGATTTGAACCGATGGTGCACGCAGCAGTTGCAGCGCGTCGAACTGGCTCTGGATAACTGGGTTAGCGTGGATGCCACTGCTGATCTGGAGCATGCCGCTCCAGCCGAGCTGATGGGCGCCATGCGTTATGCGGTGCTGGATGGTGGCAAGCGCTTGCGGCCCCTGCTGGTGTTGGCTGCGTTTGAGGCTGTCAGCCAGGGCTCGGCTGCGCTCAGGCCTGTGGATGCATCAGTTCAGGAATTGGCCTTGCGTGCCGCTTGTGCGGTTGAGCTGATCCATGCTTATTCGCTGGTTCACGACGACATGCCGTGTATGGACAACGATGTGTTGCGTCGTGGCAAGCCCACCGTGCATGTGCAGTTTGGTTCCGCCAGTGCCTTGCTGGCCGGTGACGCTCTGCAGGCCCTGGCCTTTGAATTGTTGACGCCCGAAGAGGTTTCCGTGCCGTCCAACCGTCAGGCGAAGCTGTGTCGCCTGCTGGCGCGCGCAGCGGGTTGTGCTGGCATGGCGGGTGGCCAGGCCATTGATCTGGCCAGCGTCGGTCGTGTCTTGACGGAAGACCAGTTGCGCGAAATGCACCAACTCAAAACGGGTGCCTTGCTGCAGGCCAGTGTGCTGATGGGCGCGGCGTGTGATGATGCCACGGCGCAGGCTGTGAAAGGCCTGCAGGCCTACGGTGCTGCCATGGGGCTGGCGTTTCAGGTGGTCGATGACATTCTGGATGTCACAGCAGACTCAGCCACTTTGGGCAAAACGGCGGGCAAGGATCAGGCCCAGGACAAGCCGACCTATGTGTCGCTGATGGGCCTTGAACCTGCCCGGCGCTACGCGCAGACGCTCTACGATGATGCGCTGACTGCGTTGGCTTCCAGCGGATTGTCCGATACACGCGCGTTGCAGGGCCTGGCCAGCATGATGGTGCAGCGTTCAAGTTGATGGCACGGCCCCCTGTCAAAATTAGAGCCTATGTTGATGAATAACCATTACCCTCTGTTGCAGTCCATTCA
>JBEGLK010000142.1:0-5608 GCA_041183605.1 Pseudomonadota bacterium | reverse complement strand
GTGCTTGGCGCCTGGCTGTCCATCTACGCGCCAGCAGGCACTCCGGCCGACCGGGTGGCCACGCTGACGGAAGCGTTCAAAAAGGCAATGGAAATGCCTGATGTCGGTGGCACTTTGGCGCCTCAAGGCGTTTTGCCCAGCTACCGTACACCCACCGAACTGGCTGCATTTGGTGCGGCCCAATCGAAAGTCTGTGAGGAAGTGGTGCGACTATCGGGCGCCAAGTTGGAGTGAGGGTAGCCAAGCCAGGGATGATCATTCCCTGGCGCACCATGATCAGTGCGCGCAGCTGAGCTGGCGATCTGTGCATGATGTTGAACTAATTGCGTGGTTAGCGGAATGTGTCGGATCTGAGGTTTTGCAGAATTCTTGTGAATGTTTGCACAATTCTCCAGAAGGTAAAAAAGTCATGAAGACAAGATTCCTTCGGATGCTTAAGCTCTAGTCCATGCTGACATTCACTCATGATGTTTTAAAACGTGATCGGGCGGCCGATCAAATGCACGCGACAGTCATGCTGGCTGAATTGGCCATCCTGATTGAGAGGCTAACCGGCATTGATGGCGTACACGCAACGCCGGTATCGCGGCTCACCCTGGCCCGGTTTTCTCATGTACAACAACCGATTTACACGGTGTATGAACCCGCATTTTGCGTGCTGGTACAGGGCAGCAAGCGAGTACTGCTTGGTGACGAGGTTTATGTCTATGACAACAGCCGCTATCTGGTCGTGGCACAGAACTTGCCAGTCGCAGGTCAGGTCGTTACCGCCTCCCCAGAAGAACCTTATCTCAGCCTCAGACTGAGTTTTGACGCCAAGGATGTCGCCGCGCTTGTATTGGACCTCAAATTGGGTAACGCGAGTTCACAACGACATTCACAGCGCGGAATATTCACGGGTGATTTGTCTTCCACTTTGCTTGAGCCATTGCTGCGTTTAACCAGGCTCGTCACTTCGCCTGAAGACGTTCCAACGCTGGCTCCGCTGATCAAGCGCGAAATTCTGTATCGCCTTCTCAAGTCAGCCGAAGGCTGGCGCTTGGCGCAGATGGTTCTGGTGGACAGTCAAAATCAACGGATTGCTGAAGTGATAAGCAGGATTTCGCAGCGTTTCCATGAATCGTTGCGGATAGAAGACCTTGCAGATGAGGTGCACATGAGTGTGTCAGCCTTGCACAACCACTTTAAGGCTGTCACGGCCATGAGTCCTTTGCAATTCCAGAAACAATTGCGCCTGCAGGAGGCACGGCGCGTGATGATCAGCGAAAACGTCGACGCAGCCACGGCCGGACACCGGGTTGGATATGAAAGCCAGTCGCAGTTCAACCGCGAGTACAGCCGCTTCTTTGGCTTGCCGCCGGTTCGCGATGTCAAGCGCCTGCGTGAACCCATGTTGAGGCGCATGAGCGGATCAACGGATTCCACATCTTGAACCGGCTCGTCAGGATTCAAGACACTGACGTTGGATCTCGCCAAACATCCTCTTTCACCTTCGTCACGGCTTGATTCAGGGCAAGCTGCCCTAGTATCAGTAGTGACATTACCCACCCCAAACCATCAGGAGTAAATTGATGAAAAAACGCAAACTTGGCAACAGCAATCTGGAAGTCTCGGCCATTGGCCTGGGCTGCATGAGCATGAGCTCGGCCTATGGCCCACCCGGCGACAAACAGGAAATGATCGCACTCATGCGCAGCGCTGTTGACCTCGGCGTGACTTTTTTCGACACCGCCGAGGCCTACGGCCCGTTTGTCAATGAAGAACTGGTGGGCGAAGCGCTGGCGCCTTTCAAAAACATGGTTGTGATTGCAACCAAATTCGGTTTTGACATTGATCTTCAGACCGGACAGCGCAAAGGTGGCCTGAACAGCCGCCCCGAGCACATCAAGGCAGTCGTCGAGGCGCAACTCAAGCGCCTCCAGGTCGACTGCATTGACCTGCTCTACCAACACCGGGTGGATCGGGCGGTGCCGATCGAAGACACGGCCGGTGCGGTCAAGGAGTTGATTGCAGCCGGTAAAGTCAAACACTTCGGCATGTCGGAGGCAGGCGTCGATTCCATTCGCCGTGCCCACGCGGTACAACCGGTGACGGCGTTGCAAAGTGAATACTCACTGTTCTATCGGGACCCGGAAAAAGACGTTTTCCCCACCCTCGAAGAACTCAACATCGGCTTTGTTCCTTTTACACCGCTGGGTGCAGGCTTTCTGACCGGCAAGATTGATCTGGATCACCAATTCCACAGCACCGACTTCCGCAACCTTGTTCCCCGCCTCGCACCCGACGCGCGCAAGGCGAACATGGCGCTGGTGGATGTGGTTCGCGGTGTCGCGACACGCAAGGGTGCCACACCCGCCCAGGTCGCACTCGCCTGGATACTGGCACAAAAACCGTGGATCGTGCCAATTCCCGGCACCACCAAGCTGCATCGGCTGGAAGAAAACCTCGGCGCGGTCAATGTCGAACTCAACGCCGATGACCTGCATGACCTGGATATCGCGACGTCACAAATCAAAGTGCAGGGTGAGCGCTTGCCCGCCGCCGTACTTGCATTGACCGGGCTCTGAAAGATTGCAATAGGAAGGGCGCGCACAGCCGGCCGTGGCATGAGCCAGGCTTGCGCTTCCTCCGATATACGGTCGCCGACAGGACCGCACTATGAAGTGCTGCTTTGTAGTGACATCTTTTGGGCTTACGGGCAGGCAGCTGATCCGGACATTAATCAAGGGTTAACCTTAATAAAAAAATTGGCGTGATGCTATAAACTTCCGTAAATACGGCGCGTTGTTCCCAATTATGAATATTATTTTTATATTGGCCAACCTTTCAATCTGGCGCGAGACTGCTTGATCAGTGCTGACTTTGTTGATGGATTTGGATCTAAATGCAAGCAACCCTGTTTACAAGGCAACGCGAGGCATCATCGGAGTCCAATCCGGTCCTTGCGATTGCATCAAGAACTGCTGGCACTTCATGTTTGCGCCAAAAAATGGCGTGCGCTCGACCTTGGCTGAAGCGGCGCAGAACGGTTAGCGCCAAATAAGCGTTCGAAAACAGAAGGAGACATTCCATGCTTCAACAATCACGATCGTGCATATCCTTTGGGGTCAGCAGCGCATTGCCCGCGGGACCAGGTTGCTGTTTTAAGCTGCATAAAAGACTTGCTACGGCCTACTCGCGTGATGAGGGGTTGCCATGCTAGATCCTGATTGCGTGATCGAAGTACGAGGCCTGTCGAAAAGTTTTACTGGCTTCATGGCCGTGAAGAATGTCGATCTGAAAGTTCGGCGTGGCCATATCCACGCCATGATCGGCCCCAATGGCGCCGGCAAGACGACTTGTTTTAACCTGCTCACCAAAACGATTGAACCCAGCGCCGGAACCATCTGGTACAACGGCCGGGATATCACCCATATGGCGCCAGCACAGGTCGCCCAGATGGGAATGGTCCGCAGTTTTCAGATATCAGCCATTTTTGCCAGCTTGACGGTGCGGGACAATGTTCGGGTTGCGTTGCAACGCAAGCAGGGAACCTCGTTCAAATTCTGGCGCTCCGACAAAATGCTTGCGTCATTGAACGAACGCGCGAATCGCCTGCTGGAGGACGTCGGCCTTGCCTCAGAAGCCGACATGCTCGCTGGCGACCTGTCCTACGGCCGCAAACGCGCACTTGAGATTGCCACCACGTTGGCACTCGACCCCGAATTGTTGCTGCTGGACGAGCCTACCTCCGGCATGGGTCTTGAAGATGTGGCATTAACCTCCGCCTTGATCCGCCGTGTGGCGCGCAACCGCACCGTCCTCATGGTCGAGCACAACCTGGGCGTGGTGGCCGACCTGGCAGACCGCATCACAGTACTCGCAGGCGGTGCTGTTTTGACGGAAGGTAGTTATGCCGAAGTCTCCAGCGACGCGAGGGTTCAGGAAGCCTACATCGGCAGAAAGAAGGCAAGGGCATGAATGCAACAACGGCCGCTATTGAAATCCAGGATTTGCATGGACGTTATGGCCCATCACATGTACTCCATGGCATGAACCTGACCGTCCCGACCGGTCAGGTCGTGACCTTGCTGGGCCGCAATGGTGCAGGCAAGACCTCCACCATGCGGGCCATCATGGGTTTGCTGACCTCGCGCAGCGGCTCGATCAAGGTCGCAGGTGTCGAGACCATCGGGCTTGCTCCCGAGCAAATTGCACACTTGGGCATCGCGTATTGCCCTGAAGAGCGCGGCATATTTCCGTCCTTGAGCGTGCGCGAAAACCTCATGCTGCCACCCGTGCTGCAGCCGGGTGGACTCAGCACCAAGGAAGTGCTTGAATTCTTCCCTCGGCTTGCCGAACGCAGCCACAGCCCGGGGACTACCCTGTCTGGGGGCGAGCAGCAGATGCTGGCGATTGCCCGCATTTTGCGCACGGGTTGCCGTGTCTTGTTGTTCGACGAACCCACCGAGGGCCTGGCGCCGGTGATCGTGCAGCATATTGGTCGTGTGTTCGCCGATCTCAAACAGCGCGGCTACACCATTTTGTTGGTAGAGCAAAACCTGGACTTCGTCATGGAGTTGGCTGATCATCATTACGTGATCGAACACGGGCGCGTGGTCGACCAGCTCAGTAATGATGAGCTGTGTGCGCAACCAGACCGGCTCGAAGCCTATCTGGGCGTATAGCAAAGGAATATGAAATGACTGACGTTTTCGGTATCCCGCTTCCTGCCCTGATGGGGCAGCTGACCGTAGGCATGATCAATGGCGCTTTTTATGCCTTGATGAGCCTTGGCCTGACGCTGATTTTTGGCATGTTGCGGGTGATCAATTTCACCCACGGCGCCCAATTCACCCTGGGTGCATTTGGCGCATGGGCACTGCAGAATTACCTTGGCATCTCCTACTGGTGGGCCCTGATTCTTGTACCGCTGCCTATCGGACTGATTTCCATGGTGTTCGAGCGCACCCTGCTGAAACGTCTGTACGACATGGATCACCTGTTCCAGTTGCTGCTGACCATTGGCTTGGCACTGATCATCGAAGGGATACTGGGAGGCTCCTATGGATCTTCCGGCAAACCTTACAACAACCCACTGCCAGGCGGCTTCAATTTGGGCTTCATGTTCCTGCCCTATTACCGTGCCTGGGTGCTGACCGCCTCTTTCGTATTGTGTTTTGGCGCCTGGTTCGCCATCGAGCGCACCCGGCTTGGGGCCACCCTGCGCGCCGCCACCGACAACCGTGAATTGGTCCGCACCTTTGGCATCAACGTGCCGCGCATGATGACACTGACCTATGGCGTCGGTGTGACTCTGGCAGCGCTGGCCGGCGTCATGGCGGCGCCGATGGCCCAGGTTCAGCCCCAAATGGGATCGGGGCTGGTGATCACGGTGTTCGCGGTCGTGGTGATTGGCGGCATGGGATCCATACTCGGCTCCGTCATCATCGGCTTTGCGCTCGGGCTGCTGGAGGCGATCACCAAGATCTATTACCCGCCTTTGTCTGGCGTCGTCATTTTCATCATCATGGTCCTTGTGATCCTGGTCAAGCCCCACGGGTTGTTTGGCCGGAGAGCCTGACTTTTAATTGCTTTAAAGGCCATCCATGCGTCATCAATACAAGCT
>JBEGLK010000141.1:0-5610 GCA_041183605.1 Pseudomonadota bacterium | reverse complement strand
CTCTTGATATTCACTGTCTGTCTCCTGTAATAAATAAAACTAACTAACTTCCAACTTGCTTCTTCAAAACTTCATACCGTCGCTGTGTGCTGGCTCGGGGCAGTTAGGCGTGCAACTGCTCTTTCACAGACGTTGCGTCGGCACATGGTCGCGCAAGCCGGTCTGGCGGTTTTGCGCGTCGACAAATACGAGCTGCGGCCTGTGGGTGCCGACCTGATCGTCATGCACCTGGGCAAACGCTGCAATGATGATGAGGTCGCCGACACTCGCGCGCCGGGCGGCCGAACCATTCACCGAAATTATGCCCGAGCCACGCTCGCCTTTGATGGCGTAAGTCACGAAGCGCTCGCCGTTGTTGATGTTCCAGATATGGATCTGTTCGTTCTCGACCAGATTGGCCGCTTCGAGCAGGTCTTCATCGATGGCACAAGAGCCTTCGTAGTGCAGCTCGCAATGGGTGACCGCTACGCGGTGGATCTTGGATTTGAGAAGGGTACGGAACATGATTTGTCTGCTCGGTTGGTGAAAGCATCAACGCGGTGCATCAAAGTGGGTGAAGTAAACGGCGGGCAGGTGTCGCGAACCCTGCCACGCGCGGCAGCACCATCTTGCTGCACGTGGGCAAGTTCACCCTGGTGCAGACGCAACTCCTGTAGGCATTGACGAAGCAGGGCCATGGATGGATTTTCCTTTATGCGTCTTGGTGGACGGAAGCTAAAGCGTTGCCACGCAGCATGGCAATGACTCGAGCTGATCGTTTGGCCTGAACAAGAAACTTCATAGAGGACGGGGTTGATGCATGGCGGCATTCTATGCTGCTATGCAATAGCTGGGAATGAATCAAGACGCAGTGTAGGAAGCTGGCTTGACTGTGTCTATTGCGAATATCCGGATGCCGCATGCATGTTTTCCGAACGGTCTCAACATCTGCCAGGAAGGTGAACGCCGGGCCTGCATCTGATGTCCTCGTTTATCATCATTACACATGCCACACCTCACACCCGAACCTGCGCAGGCCAATTCAACCGTGGACGACGATTTGTCTCCTTTGGCTCCATTTCGTTCGAAGGTGTTTCGCATGCTTTGGACGACCTGGCTCATGGCCAACATCTGTCTGTGGATGAATGACGTGGCCGCCGCCTGGATGATGACGTCCTTGACCACCACGCCGCTGTGGGTGGCGTTGGTGCAGACGGCGGCGACCTTGCCGATGTTCCTGTTGGGACTGCCAAGTGGCGCGTTTGCAGACATCCTGGATCGCAAGCGCTATTTCCTCCTGACCCAGGTCTGGGTGGCCATCGTGGCCTGTCTGCTGAGCCTCACCATTTTCATGGGTTGGCTGTCTCCGGTCCTGTTGCTGGCCCTTGTTTTTGCAAACGGTATCGGCCTGGCCATGCGTTTGCCGGTTTTTGCTGCCATTGTCCCGGAACTGGTGCCACGCACCCAACTGCCGGCAGCGCTGGCGCTGAATGGCATCTGCACGAATGCCTCTCGGATCGCCGGCCCGCTGCTGGCTGGCGCACTGATTGCCAGCGTTGGCAGCGTTTGGGTGTTTCTGCTGAATGCCGTTTTGTCCATGGTGGCTGCCGTGATCATCTCGCGCTGGAAACGCGAGCATCGAACGCACCACCTGGGACGGGAGCGCCTGTTCAGTGCCATGCGTATCGGGCTGCAGTACGTGTCGCAGTCCTCCCACCTCAAAGGCGTGTTGTTGCGCATTCTGGTTTTCTTTTTCACTTCGACCGGCTTGCTGGCGCTGCTGCCGCTGGTGGCGCACGGCCTGGATGGCGGTGGCGCGGCCACCTTTACGCTTTTGCTGGCCTGCATGGGAGCTGGCGCCATCGCTGCGACCGGTTTTTTGCCTCGTTTGCGGCGGCAGTTTTCGCGGGACGTCCTGATTTTGCGCAGCACCGGCATGTTGTCGGCCGCGATGCTGGTCATTGCGATCACCTCCCACACCTGGGTGGCGGCACCTGCCATGATTCTGGTCGGTTCAGCCTGGATCATTACCGCCAACTCCCTGAGTGTTTCTTCCCAAATGGGCCTGCCGGACTGGGTGCGTGCACGCGGCATGTCGATGAACCAAATGGTCATCATGGGCGCCAGCGCCATAGGCGCCGCAGTCTGGGGTCAGGTGGCAACACTCAGCAGCGTCTCCACCAGCGTGGCGGCGGCCGCTCTGGTGGGGGTGCTGGCCATGGCATTGGCCATTCGCATCATGCCCGGACAGGGCATGGTGGAAGACCTGACGCCGTCCACGCAATTCAAGATGCCGCAGGCCGACCAGCCGCCGGCCCATGGGCATGTGATGGTGATGATCGAGTACAGGATCGACCCGGCGCGTGCTGCTGAATTCCGTGCCCTGATGCAGGAAAGCCGACGCAGTCGGCTGCGCCACGGCGCCCTGTCCTGGGAATTGCTGCAGGACATCAATGTGCCAGGACGTTTTGTCGAGATGATCGAGGACGAGTCCTGGACCGACCATCTGCGACGTTTTGACCGGGTCACGGCCGCCGATGTGGCGCTGCGCGACCGCAAACTGGCTTTTCACAAGGGCGCGTCACCGCCGCAGGTCAGCCGCTGTGTCATGGCGTCGACCTTGTGAACCGATGCCAAAGCCGTTACCAACCATTTTTGAAATGATGCTCCGCCCATGAACGACGCCACGCAGCCGCGAAAAAGGCTTGAAAAGCCGACGCTTATTTATCCTTTCGACACCTTGCCCGAAGTGGGCCAGGTGATTGAAGTTGCACCTGGCGTGGTCTGGATGCGCATGCCACTGCCTTTTGTGCTGGACCACATCAATATCTGGGCCATCAAAGATGGCGAGGGGTGGGCGCTGGCTGATACCGGCATGCGCACCGACGAAACCCTGGCCGCGTGGCGCCAGCTGTTTTCTTCAGTTCTGGCACAACACCCGATCACCCGGGTTTTTGCGACCCATATGCACCCGGACCATCTTGGCATGGCGGGCTGGCTGACCGGCAAATTCAACTGCCGTTTGTGGATGACGCGGGGCGAATACCTGAACTGTCGGGTGCTGGCGGCTGACACGGGCCGTGATGCGCCTGAAGATGGCATCACCTTCTATCGCAGGGCCGGCTGGGGTGCAGCGGCCATCGAAAGTTACCAGGCACGGTTTGGCAATTTTGGCAATCGTATCCATGCCCTGCCCGACAGTTACCGCCGCATCCAGGACGGCGACGAGATCAGGATCGGCGACCACATATGGCGCGTGGTGGTTGGCACCGGCCACTCACCCGAACATGCCTGCCTGTACTGCGCTGATCTGAAGCTGTTTATCTCGGGCGATCAGGTCTTGCCGCGTATTTCTTCGAATGTCTCGGTTCACCCCACCGAACCTGACGCCGACCCGATGCGCGAATGGCTGGAGTCACTGGCCCGGATCAAGCAGGCGGTTCCCGATGACGTGCTGGTGTTGCCCGCCCACAATGAGTGTTTTCGCGGTCTGCACGCCAGGCTCGATTACCTGGCTGATTCCCAGCTACGCACGCTGGACCGCCTGCGCCAGACGCTGAGGGCGCCGAAACGCGCGATTGATGTTTTTGCCGCGCTGTTTGGTCGCGCCATCGACGAGGCCGACGGCAGCCTGCTGAGCCTGGCGACGGGTGAAAGCGTGGCCTGCCTGAACTATTTGCTGCACCGGGGTGAGGTGAGTAAAACGACCGATGACACCGGCGTCGACCGCTATCAGATGTGTTGACCGACGGTTTTTAGCCGGCCGTGACAACACGCCAGGACAGTGACTCGCCAGCACGCAAGGGTTTGAGTTCAGCCTCGCCAAAAGCAAAACTTTCAGGCACCGTCCACTCTTCGCGCGCCAAGGTGAGTGTGCCGGTGTTGCGCGGCAGCCCATAAAAATCGGCGCCGTTAAAGCTGGCGAAGGCTTCCAGCCGGTCGAGTGCACCTGCCGCATCAAAGGCCTGTGCATACAGCTCCATGGCCGTGTAGGCGGTGTAACAACCCGCGCAGCCGCTCGCGTGTTCCTTGAGGTGCACGGCATGGGGGGCGCTGTCGGTGCCCAGGAAAAACTTGGGGCTGCCACTGGTGGCTGCGGCCAGCAAGGCCTGGCGATGGCTTTCGCGCTTGAGCACCGGCAGGCAGTAGTAGTGCGGGCGTATGCCACCGGTAAAAATGGCATTGCGGTTGTACAGCAGGTGGTGCGCCGTGAGTGTGGCGGCAGTGAACCGGTCGGCCTCGGCCACATATTGCGCCGCTTCACGCGTCGTGATGTGCTCGAACACGATCTTGAGTTCAGGAAAATCCCGGCGCAGCGGGATCAGCTGGGTGTCGATGAAGACCGCCTCGCGGTCAAACAGGTCGATGTCGGGTGAGGTCACTTCGCCATGGACCAGCAGCGGCATGCCGAGGCGCTGCATGGCCTCGAGTGTCGGATAGGTCTTGCGCATCTCGGTGACGCCGGCATCGCTGTTGGTGGTGGCACCCGCTGGATAGAGCTTGACTGCGACCACGCCAGCGTCACGGGCGCGGGCGATCTCGTCGGCAGGGAGCTGGTCGGTCAGGTACAGCGTCATCAGCGGCTCGAAGGAGCGGCCGGCAGGAACAGCGGCCTGGATGCGTGCCTTGTAGGCCATCGCCTGCGCGGTGGTGGTCACCGGCGGACGTAAATTGGGCATGATGACGGCCCGACCAAACTGGGCCGCGGTGTGGGGTACCACGGTGTTCAGCGCGGCGCCGTCACGCACATGCAGGTGCCAGTCATCGGGTCGGGTCAGGGTCAGGAGCTTGGTCATGGTGGAGACTGTGTCAAAGAGGGGTTAAGGGATGCGGTGTTGGGCCAGCAGATAGTCCCACAAGGCCTGGGCATTGTGTTTGTGGTCATGCGGGACCGATCGGCCGGAGAGATGGCCGGGTTTGTGTGTTTCACGGTGACCGGGACGTTCGCGGTAGGCGCGCACTTCCATGGTGATGCTGAGGTCTTTGAGTTCAGGCGGCGCAGCGCTCACCAGCTTGTGTGCACGCAGATCCTTGCGCACGGCGCTCAGCGGCAAAAATGCCACGCCGTGGCCTTCCAGCGCCATCGCTTTCAGGCCTTCGGCCATGTCGGTCTCATAGACCCGGTCAAGATGAATGGGGGCACTGCTGTGTTTCAGGATCAGCTCCACCATCTGGCCCAGGTAAGCGCCTTGTGCATAACCCAGGTAGGGCAGGGGGCGGCCGGCCTTGCCCGGCAGTGTGAACAGGGGTTGGCCATGTTCGTCAGGCTTGGTGTAGGGCGCTACCACTTCTTCGCCGAGGGTCACCATTTCATAACGATTGGCATCCAGCTGATTGGGTTGGGACGGATGGTGGTAGGCGATCAGCAGGTCGCAGCTGCCTTCGACTAGGCGCATCACCGCGTCGTGCACATTGAGTGCAATCAAGCGGCTTTTGATTGGGCCGAAATTTGCGCGCAGGGCGGATACCCAGGCCGGGAAAAAGGTGAAGGCCAGTGTGTGTGGCACGGCAAATTCGATCACGTCCTGGGCTGCTGTGGCGTGACCACGCATCATGGCGCGTGTGGTCTGCAGGGCCTGCAGCAGCTCCAGTGCCTGGTCATGCAGCGTCTCGCCGGCAGGTGTCAGGCGC
>JBEGLK010000140.1:0-9995 GCA_041183605.1 Pseudomonadota bacterium | reverse complement strand
GGTGCAACTCAATATAGGCCTGGATCATGTCGGGCACTATCCAAGTGCCATGGGTACCATGTCGCGGGCTGGCGGCGCAGGCATGAATCACGCGTGTAAAGGCGCTGTTGATGCGAATTTCGCAGTCCGGATCATGGGCAAATTTTTTCAGGGTTTTTTTCAATGAAGGATGCAGCTTGAAACGATCGACTTCCAGCACCATGCGTGGCTCCGGACTCCACCACAAAGTGGGTTGATCAGCACTGAACCACGGAAAAATGCCGTTGCGGTATGCACGTTGGAGCGTTTTGACCGACAAGTCGGCACCAGCGCACAACAGACCCGGGGCAACGGTAGCGCTTCCCCATGCGTTATGGACAGGTGGAAAAGCTTCGTCGCTGGCCAGCCAGGTCAAGGGGGCGGTGGAGTGCGTCATTTAATGAAAATGCAAGCTGTTTGCATGGGGGCTGCTCCAAAAACAGAGGTATCAGCGATTACAATACATGGGTCGGGGTGTAGCGCAGCCTGGTAGCGCATCTGGTTTGGGACCAGAGGGTCGAAGGTTCGAATCCTTTCGCCCCGACCATTATTTTTGCAAGGCCTGGTAGTTCACACTGCCAGGCCTTTGTTTTTGGCGCTCAGCCCGGAAATTTGTTCCCGGCATGACTCATCTTCTTGAGTTGATAGAGTGCTTCCAGCGCTTCGCGTGGGCTCAAATCATCGGGGTTGATCGCTTCCAGCGCGATGTCCACCGCACTGCTGGTGACGACTTCAGTCACCTCAGGCAAGGCAAACAGGTCGATCTGGGCTTGCTGGGTTGACGCCTGCGCCTCCAGTGCTTCCAGCGTCTGGCGAGCCTGGTTCAGCACCGCAGCGGGCATTCCGGCGAGGCGGGCCACCTGAACACCATAACTTTTGCTGGCCGGCCCCGGCTGGATTTCGTGCAGGAACACAATGTTGCGGCCCGATTCGGCCGCGCTGACGTGCACGTTCACGGCCCCGTGGTGGACGGCCGGAAACTCGGTCAACTCAAAGTAGTGGGTGGCAAACAGCGTGTATGCCTGCGTTTTGTCGTGCAACTGGGTGGCGATGGCTGAGGCCAGGGCCAGGCCGTCAAAGGTGCTGGTACCGCGGCCAATCTCATCCATCAACACCAGTGAGTTGGGTGTGGCTGCATGCAAAATTTGTGCGGCCTCGGTCATCTCGAGCATGAAGGTCGACTGGGCGTTGGCCAAGTCGTCGGCTGCGCCAATGCGGGTGTGGATGGCATCAATTGGCCCTAGCCGGCACCGCTTGGCTGGCACATAACTGCCCATGCTGGCCAGCAGGGTGATGACGGCAATCTGGCGCATGTAGGTCGACTTGCCGCCCATGTTGGGGCCGGTGATGATTTGCATGCGTTGCTTCGGCCCCAGGTGGGTGTCGTTGGCAATGAAGGCGCCCGCGCTGGTCTCCGCCAAGCGTGCCTGCACCACCGGATGGCGCCCGGCTTCAATGTCAAGACAGGGTTCTTTGGCAAACTGCGGAGCACACCAGTCCAGTGTCAGGCTGCGCTCAGTTAACGCACACAAGGCGTCAAGCGCGGCCAGCGCACGCGCGAGTTCGGTCAGTGCCGGCACAAAGGGCTGCAGCGCATCGAGCACTTGTTCATAGAGCCATTTTTCGCGCGTCAGGGCACGTTCCTGGGCGCTGAGTGCCTTGTCTTCAAAAGCCTTGAGCTCAGGCGTGATGAAGCGCTCGGCATTTTTCAGGGTCTGGCGGCGACGGTAATCGTCAGGCACCTTGTCGAGCTGGCCTTGCGATACTTCAATGTAAAAACCATGCACCCGGTTGAACTGCACGCGCAAATTGGCAATGCCGGTGCGGGCCTTTTCCCGTGTTTCCAGGTCCAGCAAAAAGCTGTCGCAATTGGTCTGGATGGCGCGCAGTTCATCAAGGTCTGCGTCAAAGCCTGCGGCAATGACACCGCCGTCTCGCACCAGCGCTGCGGGTTCCGATGCAATTGCGCGTTGCAATAATTCTGCGCAGCCGGGCGGTGGCAACAGGTTGCTGGCCAGGCTCGTCAAATAGGTCTCAAGTCCGTGCAGGATCGGCGCCAGCAGACCGGTTTTTTGCAGGGTCTGCTGCAGGCCGACGAGTTCGCGCGGGCGCACCTGGCGCAGCGCAATACGGGCGGTGATGCGCTCCACATCGGTGCTGCCCTTGAGTTTGTCACGCAGTTTGGCCCACGGGCCGGCGCCTGAAGTGGGAGATGTGCCGTCGCGCAGGGCGGCAATGGCGTTCAGTCTTTGCTGGGCCTCGGTGCGCTCGCGCCTGGGTGAAACCAGCCAGCTTTTCAGCAGTCGGCTGCCCATGCCTGTCATGCAGGTGTCAAGCAATGAAAACAGGGTGGGACTGTCTTCACCGCGCAGGGTTTGCAGCAGTTCCAGGTTGCGTCGGGTGCTCTGCGGCAGGTCGATCAGTTCACCAGCCCGCTGCACACGAATCCGGTGGATGTGGGTGAGCGCCCGGCCTTGGGTGTGCTCGGCGTAGGCCAGCAACGCGCTGGCGGCGGCCTGCGCCTGGGCCAGGTCTTGCGCCTGCCAGGGCGCCAGGCTGGCCGCCTGCAGGTGGTCCAGCAACTTGCGCTGCCCCAGACCGGCATCAAATTGCCAGTCGGGGCGTACCAAGATCGACAGAGTACCCGTCACGGGCAGGCTGCGTAAGCGGGCTTCAAAGGTGGGTGTGGTACCCGCACTGAAGATCAACTCGCCCGGCGCTATCCGGCCCACCCAGTCGGCCAGTTCATCGGGCGTGCACTCTGCCAGGTGCACCTCATCCTGCGTGACGCTCATCCAGGCAAGACCACAGGTATTACGCGCACCCTGATGCACTGCCAGCAACATCGACTCGGTCTTGTCACCCAGCAGTTCCAGGTCAGTCAGCGTGCCGGGCGTCACCACCCGCACCACCTTGCGCTCGACCGGGCCTTTGGCTGTGGCGACATCACCGACCTGTTCGCATATGGCCACCGATTCACCCAGCTTGATGAGCCGCGCCAGGTAAGTTTCCACGGCGTGAAATGGCACGCCCGCCATCACCACTGGCGCGCCCGCAGATTGGCCGCGCTGCGTCAATGTGATGTTGAGCAGCCGGGCGGCCTTTTCGGCATCCGCAAAAAACAGCTCGTAGAAATCCCCCATGCGGTAAAACAGCAGGGTGTCGGGATAATCTGCCTTGAGACCCAGATACTGGGCCATCATGGGTGTGTGTTTTTCTGTATCGCTCATTGGTGGAAGTCTAGCAAGATTGGCATGGCTGACGGTTGCCTTGAAATCTTGAAGAGAGGGAAGCGGTGTTGACCGAGGTGCCCGACCTGCACTGATTTTTTTCGCCAGGCAACAGCCGTGCGCATGTCAGGATCGATAATTCGACCCTGTAGCACCGCAGGGACACATGGTCAATGTGGTGCTCGGTATAACGCGCCACCATCGATGCCTCCTCCGTCTGCCATTCAACCTCACTGGATAGTTCCGACCCACTACCGCATGCGGACGTCTTCGTTCGCCTATGCGTTTCTGTTTTGTGGGCTTTACCTTTGGCAAGGTGCTTATCCGGTCGGGTTTTGGGTTTTCTCGGTTTTGCAGTTTTTGGTTTATCCGCATCTTGCCTATCGCCGGGCCTTGCGTGCCAAAGACACCCAAAAGGCCGAGCTGGACAATCTGTTGCTGGACAACGTTTTTTTTGGCCTTTGGGTAGCCGCGCTCGGCTTTCCGCTCTGGATTTCTTTCACGCTGTTCATCACTTCGGCCATCAATTGCGCCATCAACCTGGGGCAAGCCGGCCTGGTCAAGTCCCTTGCGATTTCCCTGTGTGGTGCTTTGCTTGGCATCGCGGTATTTGGACTGCCCGGGGCTTCCAGCGAATCTCCCATGGTGACCGCGCTGTGCGTGATGGGAGTCAGCGGTTATTTGTTCAGCCTTGGCCACATTGCTTTCAGGCGCACATTGTCGCTTCGAAAATTGAGAGAAAAGCTGAAGCAGAACGAGAGTGATTTGCAGCACGCCAATGATGTGTTGCGCAGCAGGCTGGCTGAAATTCAGTTGCTGCAGGCGCAACTGCACGAGCAGGTCAATCGCGATTCCCTGACCGGCCTGTTCAATCGCCGTTACCTGTTGGAGACCGTTGATCGGGAGCTTGCCCGTTGCCAGCGAGAAGGCCTGCCATTGACACTGATGATCATTGACGTTGACCACTTCAAGGCGATCAATGACAAGTACGGGCACAACGCGGGTGACGAGGTGTTGCGCCAGTTGGCATCGGTACTGATCGACGGGACACGGCAGGACGATTTGCCTTGTCGGTATGGGGGCGAGGAATTTATTTTGCTCTTGCCGGGGATGTCCACCGAGATTGCCTTGAAACGTGGCGAGCGGCTACGGGCTAACTTTGAGAAAGTGCTTGTGCCGTCAGCGCATGGTGACATCCGGGCCACGATCTCAGTGGGTATTGCAAGCTTTCCAGACCACGGTGCCACCATGGCCGACCTCACGCATTGTGCCGATCTTGCGCTGTATGCGGTCAAGCGAAATGGTCGAAATGGCGTAATTGCCCATAGCGCCGACATCAGCCAACAAGCTCTTTGTGGGTCAGTCGATGTCTGACCAGAACTTATTCTTTTGTACAAGCATGCAAACCGACAAACAACTGACGCTCAAACTGCCCGAGGGATATTCCTTTGCCGACCTCAAGATCAGGCGTTGCGAGGCTGACGCCATTGATCTGGACATGGATCTGGTCAAACTGGTTTGCAAAATCAATGGCTTGGACTTTGACAAAGTCTGTCAAAACCCCGGCCCGGTGGTCTCGACGATTTTGACAGTCTGGTACAAAAGCCATCTCGCAGCGGGTGGCGAGCCCGATGTCTTGATGGAAGAGCTCAAGACGCCCGGACAACGGCCCGGTGCGCGTCAATAGCGTCAAGGGCCAGTTTCGCCCAGCCGACCGTCCCGGAAGTCACTGAGGGCCTGGTAAATCTCGTCCTGCGAGTTCATGACAAACGGACCATACTGAACAATCGGCTCCTTCAAGGGCTGGCCTGAGATCAGCAGCACTTTGGCGTCTACGCCGGCCTCGATCACCACGCCATCGGACTGCGCCTCGTTGGCCAGAATGGCCATGCGTTGCACTGGCACGGTTTTGCCGGCAATGCTGATTTCGCCGCGGTAGACATAAACAAATGCATTGTGGCCGGTGGGCAATGCTTGCGCAAAACGGGCACCCGCGGGCAGGTGCAGGTCGAGGTAGTTCGGCTGCGTCGTGTCGCGAGTAACCGCGCCGCTGGTGCCATGGCTTTCACCGGCAATCACGGTCACCGCCACGCCTTCTTCGGTGACAAATTTGGGCAGGTCGGCGTTCTTGAAGTCACGGTACCAGGGTGTGTTCATCTTGTCGCGTTTGGGCAGGTTCAACCACAGCTGAAAACCTTCCATCACACCTTCTTCCTGCTGTGGAATCTCGGAATGGATCACACCTTTGCCGGCAGTCATCCATTGCACGCCGCCGTTTTCCAACAGCCCCTCGTGGCCCTCGTGGCCGGCGCTGTCGCGGTGCAACATGCGCCCGGCGATCATGTAGGTCACAGTTTCGAAACCCCGGTGCGGGTGGTTGGGAAAGCCGGCAATGTAGTCATCGGGCTGATCACTGCCAAAGGCATC
Organism: Pseudomonadota bacterium; assembly: GCA_041183605.1. Taxonomy (GTDB): domain Bacteria; phylum Pseudomonadota; class Gammaproteobacteria; order Burkholderiales; family Burkholderiaceae_C; genus Rhodoferax. The sequence continues at coordinate 4,320 of JBEGLK010000140.1, read as the reverse complement.
GAGCATCAGGAATGGATCGAGCCGATGCTGCAGGTTTTGCGTGAGGACGCGGGTCAGCTTGACGCCAGCGCCGTCGGACGTGGCCTGGCCGGCAACCAGGCGCTCCACCGTGCGTGACACTTCGACCTGGGGCTTCTTGATGGTGGTGTTCATTTGCAGTTCCTGATGAATGGAGCAGGGCGCCTATCAGCGCCCTGCAAGCTTGACCGATGGCTTGAGAATAAATCAATCGCGGCGAGAGTCAAGACTCCAGGCGCCAGCGCCATTGGCGGCAATGGCCAGCAAGCCACCGACCACGGCAATGTTCTTGAAGAACAGCAGTTGTTGCATGAAAGCCTGATCGGCTGGCACACCCCAGTAATTGTGGAAGAAGAAACTGGCCACCAAGGTGAACGCGGCCAGTACCAATGCGGCGATGCGGGTACCAAAACCAGCCAGCAATGCCAGGCTACCAACGATTTCCACAATCAGCGCCGCGGCGGCGGCTAGGGTAGGAAACGGCAAACCAACCGAAGAAATGTAACCCACCGTGCCGGTAAAGCCGGTGAGTTTGCCGATGCCGGCCGGCAGGAACAGTGCGACCATGAGCAGGCGGGCGGCGAAATTGAGGGGGGCTTGAATGGCGTTGGACATGATGGATTTCCTTTAAAAAATGGGGTGAATGTGATGTGTTGCGATGGATGTAGTTTATTTATCAACAATCGCTTTGAGAATCCCTCGAAATGGATATGATTGATTCCATGATGGAACAATCAAGCACATCAATTGATCCTAACGATCTGCTGATTTTTGCCAGTGTGGCCGAGTTGGGCAGTTTCAGCCGTGCTGCCGATCGTATGGGATTACCCAAGTCCACGGTGTCGCGGCGGCTGGCTGCATTGGAAAACCGCCTTGGTGAGCGTTTGCTGTTGCGCACCACCCGGCGCCAGTCCTTGACCGAGTTCGGTCTGCAACTGCTCGAGCACGCACGCCAGGTGGTCTCTGAAGTGGAGGCCGTTTCGGCTTTGAGCGAACGCCGCCAGGCCACACCGAGTGGACGCCTGCGGGTGTCCATGCCCAGTGACTTCGCCAATCTGCTGCTGGCCGATACCTTGGCTGCGTTCATCGTGATGTACCCCGCGATCCAGTTGGAACTTGATTTGTCGCCGCGCCGTGTCGACCTGCTGGGTGAAGGTTTTGATGTGGTGCTGCGCATGGGGAATCTGCCAGACGATGCCTCACTGGCGGCACGACGACTGGCTGCTTTTTCTTTTGGCCTGTATGCGGCGCCCGACTATCTGGCCGAGCACGGTGAACCTGCCGAGCCGGACGAGCTGGCCCAGCACGTTGCCATCCGTATGCTGCGGGCCAGTGGTGAGGCGGCGCCTTGGGTGTTGGCCAAGGGAGATCAGCGCTGGCAGGGCATACCGCCCGGGCGGGCCAGCGCCAATGCGCCCGAACTGCTGATCAAATTGGCCTGTGCGGGTGTCGGTATTGCCGCCGTGCCAGATTATTTTGCGGCGCCCGATGTGCGCCGGGGCGCGCTGCGGCGGGTGTTGCCGGGATGGTGTTTGCCCACTCACACGGCCTGGGCGGTATTTCCGGAGCGCAAGTTGATGCCGGTCAAGACCCGCGTTTTTATTGACATGCTGCAGACCGCGCTGGCCCAGGTGCAGGCTTGACCTTGTCAACGCCGCTGCCAAGGTAAAATCAGCTGGCATCTTGCAAGTTCGCTCATGCGCTAACGGCTGCTGAAGGATTCAACAGCGCCCCTATCCCCTCCCTGATCCGATCGTTATCGCTCACTTACCTATGACGCGAGCCCAGACGCGTACCCACTTTCACAGCTCCAGACTTTTGCGTACGCTTGCCGACCTGTCCCTGCTGGACGTGGCCGAGCCGGGCACTGCTTTTGCTGAAAAGTTGGGCCTGTGGGTGAACTTTACCGACGCCATCACCTTGTCTGCCGTGCATAACGCCAGCGGCGCCAGTTCGTCAGCTCATACCTTGGCGGTGAAACCGGCTGCGGCTGCCGCGCTTGGCAGGGTGTTTGCCCGTTCCCGCGACGAGTTGGTGCATTCGATCACTGGCAGTGCGTCGGCCAAAGGGGGCAAAAAAGGGATCGAACTGCCCATGCCGGAAGTCGACACGTCCCTTCAGCCAGAGCCAGTTTACGAACCCTATCGTCGCTACTATCTGGCGCAGCAACGCGAGATGGAGTTGAAGCTGCAGCCCCTGCGGACCCATGTGCGCGGGGTGCTGGGCAAGGCATCGCCCAAGCTCAGGAAGCTTGCCGAGCTGGATGCGGCAATGGATGGGATACTTGGCGAGCGCGAAAGCAAATTGCTCGCGACCGTCCCCGTGCTGCTGGAAAAGCGCTTCAGGCAATTACAAAACTCACACCGGCAAAAGCTGATGGCCACGCAGCAGGCAGACAGCCCGGACCGCTGGATGCAGGCGGGTGGCTGGCTGGCGGAATTTTGCCAGGAGATGCAGACCGTGCTGCTTGCCGAACTGGACGTTCGCCTGCAGCCGTCCCTGGGCCTCATGGAGGCCTTTAACCAAGAAATCACACACATCCATGAATAAACACATGTTCAACGGCACCTTTATGCTGGGGGCGCTGGCAGTCCTCTGGGTCGGCGCCGGATTCATCGGCTCCCATGGCCTCGCCTTGGTCATGACTGTCATCATTGGCGCGGTTTATGTGGGCGGTGTACATGAGTTGCGCCAGTTCCGGCGCGCGACTTCCAGCTTGTCAGCCGCGCTGGCGGCAATACCTGACTCGCTGGTACAAGTCGGGGACTGGCTGGATCAGGTGCATCCCACACTGCAGAACCCGGTGCGTTTGCGCATTGAGGGTGAACGCATCGGCTTGCCTGGCCCGACACTGACCCCCTATCTGGTGGGGCTGCTGGTGATGCTGGGCATGTTGGGCACCTTTCTCGGCATGGTGGTCACCCTCAATGGCGCTGCGTTCTCATTGGAGAGCACGACGGACCTCCAGGTCATCCGCACCGCGCTGGCAGCACCCATCAAGGGGCTGGGGCTGGCCTTTGGCACCTCGGTGGCCGGGGTTGCCGCGTCCGCCATGCTGGGCTTGATGTCGGCCATGAGCCGACGCGAAAGGCTGCTGGCAGCCCAGCTGCTGGACAGCAAAATAGCGACTTCCTTGCGCGGCTTTTCCTTGACCCACCAACGTCAGGAAACCTACAAGGCATTGCAGTTCCAGGCCCGGGCACTGCCTGAAGTGCTTGATCAAATGCAGGTGATGATGGCGCAGATGACAGCGCTCAGTCAACAGGTGAACCAGCGCCTGCTCGACAACCAGGAGAGTTTTCACGGCGAGGTCAAAGGTATCTACCGCGAATTGGCCGTGTCCGTGGATCAGTCGCTCAAGGACAGCCTGTCGCAGAGCGCCCGCCTTGCCGGCGAGAGCATCAAACCGGTTGTCGCGCAGGCCATGGACGGTATGGCCGAACAGGCGAGGGTCCTGCATCAACGCGTGATCGACACCGCGCAACAGCAGCTCGATGGCCTGGCGGATCGGCTCGCCGCGACGGCCGGCACGGTCACCGTATCCTGGACCGCAGCGCTGGCCGAACATGAACGCAGCAGCGCCAAAATGGTTGAAGGTGTGGGTCAATCATTGCAAGCCTTCAGCCACAAGTTCGAGCAGGGCTCCGATGCGCTGTTGCGCTCGGTGAACGGGGCATTCACCCGCGTGCAGGCCGAGCAGGCGGCGCGTGATCTGCAGCAACAGGCGGCCTGGATCGGCTCGCTGGAGACCACGACAAGGACGATTCAGCAGGAGTGGCAGCAAGCCGGCGCGCAAACGCTGGCGCAGCAAGAACAGATCTGCACGACGCTGACCCGGACGGCGCAGCAGATCACGGAACACACCCAGGCGCAGTCCAGCCAGACCTTGGCGCAGATCACGCGCTTGACGGACGCGTCCGAGGACTTGATCCGTTCGCGCATTGCCGCTGAGGCAAACTGGTTGCAGCAGCAGGGCGACGGTATCGAGCAGTTGGCCAGTCTGTTGCGTACCGAATTGGGCGCGCTGCGCGACGACGAGGCGCAACGTGGTCATGCCGCAGTCGAGCGCCTGGGTGAATTGCAAACCGCGATGACCGGCCATTTGACAACGCTGGGCACAGCCCTGGAGGAGCCGATCACGCGGCTCATCGAAACCGCTTCGGAAGCACCACGCGCCGCAGCCGATGTCATTGCGCAATTGCGCCGCGAAATATCGGGCAGCGTAGCGCGCGACAACGAATTGCTGGAAGAACGCAGCCGCATCATGGCCACGCTGAATTCACTGCTCGACGCCATTCATCA
>JBEGLK010000139.1:0-5654 GCA_041183605.1 Pseudomonadota bacterium | reverse complement strand
AGTTTGAGCACCGACTTGTTCGACCGAGTGGCCGCGGGTTTGCGATCACGGGCACGCTGGATCGTAGCCGCCCTGGCTTTGGGCTTTTTGGCGGTTTTCTTGTTTTTGCCCAGGGCTGATGCCGTTTTCCGAGGTGCCGTCGAACCTGGTTTGGCCGCCGCCGCGGCAGCGCGTTGGGGCAAGACGATGCTGGCGGGGGCAAGCCCCGCGTTGTTTGTCTGGTCAGGTTGACCCGCCGCCGCTGGTGCTGTCGTGCTGGGCATCTGGCCTGTCGCTGCATCCGAAGGCAAATCAGCCAGCAGCACGTAGCTGCGAATTTGGTTGCCACCACAAGAAGTGCGCACCTGGACCTTGACGACCGGCTCATCAACAGGCTCCGCGAGTTGCAGGCGCAATTGCTTGTTCTGGATGCTGATGCGTGGTACTTTTTGAAGCGCTTCACCATAGTGGATTTCCGCGCGCACACAATTTTCAGACAATTGCTCACCCGGGCTGGTCTGGACCGGCAGGCGCAGATCCAGCGGGCGCCCAATCAGTGTGCCGCCCTGTATTTCGCCAAGTGTCATCGCCGGGACCGCTGACACGGCACCTAGCAAAAAAGCGGCGGCCAGCCTGACGATCACGTGCACACTTCTTGTCGCAACTGATTTTCTCAAAGGTGTTGTGGTCATTGACGGCTCAAAATTTTCGGGTGTGACAGGATCGGGACGTCATGTTCGTCATAATTCAAAAATGAAACATCTGACAACATAGCCAGTCTAGGTCAACACTGACCTGCACCGAGTGCCCTGAATTTGTAGTTATTTGTGACGTTGAATAATAGCGCTTTTAGTTTTGCAGCTGGCGATGTCTTTTGCCGAGGCCATTGATTTATGTGTCAACTTCTGGGAATGAACAGTCACCTGCCGGCCAGCCTGACGCTGAGTTTTACCGGATTTTCGCAGCGTGGTGGCTGTACCGATCACCATGGTGACGGCTGGGGCATTGCATTTTTTGAAAGCGATTGCGCCACGCCGGGCAAGGGGGTTCGGCATTTCGTGGACAAATCCAGTGCAGCCACCTCGCCAATTGCCCAGATGCTCAAGAGTTACCCCATTAAGAGCCATAACGTTGTTGCGCATGTGCGCAAGGCGACCGTGGGGCAGGTGGCGCTGGAAAACTGCCACCCTTTCGTGCGCGAACTGTGGGGCCGTAACTGGGTTTTTGCCCATAACGGTGACCTTAAGAATTACGCTCCCCGATTGCATGGCAGCTTTCATCCGGTGGGTAACACTGACAGCGAACTTGCGTTTTGCTGGATCATGCAGGAACTCGCCAAATCACATGCCGATGTGCCGTCGGTGGAAGAGTTAAGCGTGACCTTGCGCGAACTGGTGCCGCAAATCGCCAGGCACGGCACCTTCAACTTCTTGCTCAGCAATGGTCAGGCCCTTTGGGCCCATGCCACGACCAAGCTGCACTACGTGTTGCGCGGCCATCCGTTCCGCGAGGTGCATCTCAAGGACGAGGACGTCTGCGTGAACCTGGCCGAACTCAACAGCCCCGAGGACCGGTTGGTGGTTGTGGTCACCGAGCCATTGACAACCGATGAGGACTGGGTCGCCATGACGTCTGGTGAGTTGGTCGTTTTTGCGGATGGCACCCGCCTGGTCGACACAAGGCCGAGCAGTGTGCCTGCAATTTGATGGTTTTACTATTGACTGTTTGATCGGATCAGGGCGTCGGTGGACTGGCATGGAAATGTTGGGGCCACAACATCTTGACCACTTCGCTGCTCCTGCCGTAGGCGTAGCAACTGTCCAGTTTGTACGGTATGCCGTCCGGCCTCAGGGCTGCGCGTTTCTTTTCCGGATTCAGGCCACCGATGCCTTGTATGGCTGTGGTTGCCAGCGGGATCAGCATTTCCATCAGATGGGTGCAACTTGCTGAGCCACGCAGGCGCTCCTTGACCTTGGTCGACCAGCCAGCGCCAATCTGAACGCCCACCATCTTGGACAGCGTCGACGTGGCCTCCTTGCACACGACATACGGTGTCACATCCGACTCGGCCTCGATGTCGTGCACGAAAAAATGGTCATCCACGGTCAGACGAACCCACAGGTCGTGGCGCGGCTGTCCCGCCGGAACTGGGTCCTTCAAGCCAAAAACAGCAGTGGAAAAGGGCTTTCGGTCCACCAGATGGGCTTCAACGTCGTACATGCCGTCGTCTCGCGCGTACGCCTTCATGTCGATGACGCGGTGATGGATCTCGTGGCGGGCGGTGGCTGGGGATAAAGGCATACAGGTCAACCTCAGGAACAAAACAGTCACTATAGCGTGGCTTGGAAGTGTCAGCAGGCCTCGCTTGTTGCTGAGACTTACCAAGCGCGTTGGCCGGTGCTTCAGTTGAGCTTCCTCTGCGTTCTTTTTCTCCAAGGGCTCCTTTCATATTGATCCAAATCAACACAGGGCTTCGCCCCGAGGGGTGTAATCAATTCCGGAAATTCCTGATGCCTTGGGCGGCTGGCCCGCCCGTTATTTGAAAGAATGCGATGCCTTCCTGGTTTTCATACACCTTCATCACCGTGGTCGCGGTGCTTGCCAGCACTGCCTTGTTTTTCTTTACCCTGACGCGTGGCGCGTTGCTCATGCGCGGGATTGCCGGGCGCCTCACCCACGATGCCGCGCATGTTTACCCGATCTATTCGAACATGCGCCTGATCCGCCTGATCGACTGGCAGCCCATCATTTCAGCCATCTTGCTGTTTCAGTACAGCAACCTGGTGTCCATCATCGTGCGTGGCTTGAATCACGACAATTTGCAAGGCAAGCAGGTCTTGATCACCTCCTGTGCGTTCGGCAACGTCATGCCGCGTGTGACGCAAGCCGCGGTGGACGGCGGCGCCAGCAAGGTGCTCGTGGCCGATATTATTCAGAATGAACTTGACCATGCCGAACGCAAGTTGGCAGTGCATGCCGACAAAACCGTTTATGCGCAGGACAACGCGGTTGCGATGCAGCAAGCGGATGCCTCGGTCAAGGCCAATGTGATGTTTTTCCTGCTGCATGAATTGCCGCATCACCTCAAGGTCGATGCACTCAATGAAGCCATGCGGGTGCTGGAGCCGGGCGGCAAGTTGTACCTGGGTGAATTCCACAAACCCCGTCCCTGGGTGTTGCGCGCCTTGAGCTGGACTTATTTCAAGGTGTTTGAGCCCTATGGCCTGGCCTTGTGGAACACCCATGACCCGGTGTTGCAACTCCAGGCCATGCCCGGTGTGACCTGTGAGCGCCACACCGTGTTTTTTGATAATTTCCAGGTGATTGTGGCGACCAAAGCGGACGCCTGAACTTCAACCATCGCGTGGTACTCTGCTCAGATGTTGAGCGGATCCACGTCAATGGCCCAGCGGATCACCCCCTTGCATTCCGGTCGGGAGCGCGTGTTGTGCAACACGCCTTGCCAGGCACTCAGGAATTTCAGCATGGCGGTCCGCGACGGGCTCTCCACCAGCATTTGGGCGCGTTCGATATTGGCAATACGCGCCATGCTCATGGGCACGGCCGGGTAAAGCGTGACCTGAGTCAACAGGCCCGCCGTATCGCTCTGAACGGCGGCCTCCTGGCTGGCCAGGTTCAAAAAACCTTGCGCCACTTCCTGGCTGCGAGCTTCGGCACGAACCAGTGCCTGAAAACTGAAGGGAGGCATGGCGGCTTCCTGGCGTTCCTTCAACTGGGAATTTGCAAAAGCCGGGTAATCATGTTTTTTGAGCGCCTCGTACAAGGGGTGGGTCGGCAGGAAAGTCTGCAGCCACATTTCGCTCTGGTTGACGACGGTTTCGTCGCGTCCAGCCCGTCCGGCTGCCTGCATCAGCAGGCTGAAGAGGCGCTCGGGCGCGCGAAAGTCGCTCGAATACAAGGCATTGTCGGGATTGACTGCAGCCACCAGTGTGATGCGACGAAAGTCATGCCCTTTGGCAATCATCTGGGTTCCCACCAGGATATCCACCTCGCCGGCGTGCACCTGGGACAGCTGCGATTCGAGTGTGCCCTTGAGTCGGGTGGTGTCGGCATCGATGCGCACAATGCGCACCGGCTGGCCATCCGGGCGCCGCACGCCGGCCAGCAATTCGGCCAGGTGCTCTTCGAGTCGTTCGGTACCGCGCCCCAGCGGCATGATGTCGGGATTGCCACAGGCCGGGCAGGCGCGCGGCACCCGCTCGCTCAGGCCGCAATGGTGGCAACGCAGGGTACGGTCAATTTTGTGGAAGACACGGTAGGCGCTGCAATGCGGGCATTCGCTTTTCCAGTCGCAGTCGCTGCACTGCAACACCGGGGCATAACCGCGCCGGTTCAAAAACACCATGCTTTGCTCACCCCGTGCAATGCGCTCGGTGATGGCGGCCATCAAGGGTGAAGAAATGATGCAAGACTTGGCTTGGTGGTTCATGTCGACCCGGCGTACCAGCGGCAATTGGCCACCTCCCACCCGGCTCGGCATTTCCAGCCTCAGGTAGCGCCCGCCTTCTGCAGCGGGTCGACTGTGGTGCCAGCTCTCCAGCGACGGTGTGGCTGAGCCCAGCATCACCTTGGCGCCCTCCAGGCGACCTCGGTAAATCGCCAGGTCGCGCGCCGAATAACGCGCCCCCTCGCCACTCTTGTAGCTCGGGTCGTGTTCTTCGTCGACCACGATCAGTTGCAACTGCGGCATCGAGGCGAATACCGCCATGCGTGTGCCCAGCACCACTCTGGCCGCGCCACTGTGCGCAGCCAGCCAGCTGTTCAGGCGCTGTGCCGGCGTCATGCCGCTGTGCATGGAGACCACGGCATCTGCGCCGTACAAAGCGCAAAAGCGGGCCTTGAAGCGGGCCTCGAGCTGGGGCGTCAAGTTGATTTCGGGCACCATGACCAGGACTTGTGCGCCGGCTGAGCTGGCCAGCGTTGATGCGGTGCATTGCATGAAGACCTCGGTTTTGCCGCTGCCGGTGGCGCCAAACAGCAGGAACGGGCCAGGCTCCTGGTGAAACTGGAGGATGGCCTGCTGCTGCTCCTGAGTTAATACCACGGCAGAGCTTGTCTGGTCTGCACCCGGTGGGGGCTCAGCGCATGCTTCGTTTGCGGAACGGCTTGCGGGCAGGCTGGGTGTCTTGGCTGCTTTGGCCAATTTTTTCAGCCGACGTGCCAGTTGGACGCTGCTCATGTCGCGTAATTGCGGCGGCAAGGCTGCCAGTGCCACCTCACCTGCCGAGCGCTGGTAGTAAGCGGCCGTGAAGTTGATCAAGGCGCGCCAGTGGGCGCTCAAGGGGGGCAAAACATCCAGTGCAGCCGCAATTGGGCGCAGCTTGGCCGGGTCCAACACCGCCTCGGATGGCTGCTCGGCAGGCCAGACCACGCCCAGCAGTTCGCGTTGTCCTAGCGGCACACGTACCAGGGTGCCGGGTGCCAGCTCGGTGTCGCTCCAATAACTCAAAACACCCGCCATCTGACTGTACACCGGGGTATGAACCAGCACCTGTGTCAAGCAGTTTCCCGAGGCGGGTATTTGAGGCATATTGTTCAAGTTAACTTGCGGATAAAGCGTTAAGTGCTTGATTTTGAGAGCTTTTATAAGTCATCCAAGTTTTCTGTGGATAACTTTGTTGATAAGGGCCCTGGAAGAGCTTCCAAGCCTTGCA
>JBEGLK010000138.1:0-5677 GCA_041183605.1 Pseudomonadota bacterium | reverse complement strand
GCAGAAAGCAGTTTGAAAAGGTTGATGGATGTGGTGTCAGTCACCACCACCTCGCCTGCACGTGCACCCACCAGAGGTGCCAACTGGTCGCCCAGGCGCCGCGGCAACTCAAACCAGCCCGCAGTGTGCCCGCTGCGGATCAGCCCTGCGCCCCACTCCTGCGCGATGACTTGCTGCGCGCGCGCCAGCGCCGCTTTCGGGTGTGCACCCAGCGAATTGCCGTCCAGATAAATCACCCCATCAGGCAAGAAAAATTGCTCACGCAAAGGGGCCAGCGTGTCGTGTTGATCGTATCGCTCGCATTCGCGGCGGATGATGGGCATGAAGATCTCCTCGGGTCGATGCAGCAGCTGAGTTGGTGGTCAGTTTATCGTTGCAACAACTTCCCTTTAAAACTGCCTTTGTCATGCAACAGACAACATTTATTAAAACAAATCGACGAGAAAAAACGATCCGGGTCGACATTGCTTGCAATTTTGAAGACAATGCATCGCTGGCAAAAATTTGTGTCAGTGATCCAACAAAAAAGGAAATGACAAATGGCAACTGCAAAAAAAGTTTCTCCCAAAGCCAAGGCTGCTCCGAAAAAAGTCGCAGCACCTGCCAAGGTGGTAAAGCCTGCTGCAAAAGCGGCAGCAAAAAAAGCGCCTGTCTCCGCCGCCGTCAAGGCCGCGGCAAAAATCACCGCCAGCATTGCGAAGCTCACCGAACGCAAAAACAAGATCAATGCAGAAATCCAGGCGCTGCGCGACAAGCGTGCTGCACTGAAAGCTGCACCTGCAGCTGCTCCCGCCAAAGCAAAACCTGCGGCCAAGCCCGCCGCCAAAGCGGCAGCGCCTGCCAAAAAATCCAAGGCTCCTGCGAAGAAATAATTTTCTTCGCCAAACCTTGATCTTGCCCTACCTGAGCCGTGACTCGGGTAGTGGCAACAAGTGATTTTTGAGGAGTACCCATGTTTCCTGAATATCGCGACCTGATCACCCAGTTGAAATTGACCGACATAAATTTTGTGCGACTGTTCGAGAAGCACAACGCACTGGATCAAAAAATCAGGCACATGGAAGCCCACCTTGAGCCCGGCACACATGAGGAAATTGAGCACCTCAAAAAAGAAAAGCTCCTGACCAAAGACGCGCTCTACACTTTCCTGAAAAAAGCCGACACCACTTCGAGTTGACGCACCGGCCTGGTGCCGCCGTCAGGCCGTGCTTGGTGGTGACCCGACCACGATCTGGTTCATCAAGTTAACAAGCACCACATGCCGAGCACCCACACCATCTGGAGTCCCCTGCGCCATCCTGCCTTTCGCGGTTTGTGGTCTGGCGGTTGCATTTTTTTCATTGGCAACGGCATGCAGTCCATGGCCGCTGCCTGGCTCATGATCGAGCTTACAGGCTCTTCCTTCCTGGCCGCGCTCGTGCAGACGGCCGTGTTCCTGCCCATGTTTCTGCTGGCGCTACCCGCGGGCGTGCTGGCCGACACCACCGATCGCCGCCACCTGATGTCAGGCGCACTGATGGCTCAAGTGGCCGCATGCACGCTGCTGGCCTTGTTCGTGCTCGGGGGTTGGGGTGGGCCGGCTTCCATACTTTTTCTGATGTTCGTGTGCGGCTGCTGCACAGCCGTGTTGACTCCGGCATGGAACTCGTCGGTGATCGACCCGGTTCCACGCGAGGAATGGCCACAGGCCATCACGGCCATCAGTGTCGCCTACAACACCTCGCGCGCCATTGGCCCGAGCCTGGCGGGGCTGCTGTTTGTGTCTCTTGGCGCCGGCTGGGTGTTTGCCGCCACCATCGTCACCACACTGGTGATGCGACAAACCATTTGCCACTGGCCACCACGGCCCCACCCCCCGTCGCGTCTGCCGGCTGAACGTCTTTGGGGCGGCACCCTCAGTGGGCTGCGCTTTGCCTGGCATTCACGCATGATCCTGGCACAACTGGTGCGCGTCATGGCTTTCAATGCGGCGGGCTCAGCCCTGTGGGCGCTGCTGCCCGTGATTGCGCAACGCCAGCTGGGTACCGGCGCGCAGGGCTTCGGCCTGTTGATCGGTTGCCTGGGTACCGGTGCTGTGGCCAGCGGACTGATCATTGGCAAGTTGCGCTCGCGCTTCGGAATGGAAGCCATTGTCAGCGTCAGTTGTGCCCTGTTTGCGTGCGTCATGTTGCTTGCCGCATGGGTGCGCCAACCCTTGTGGATCTATGGCGCGCTGGCCATCGGTGGAGGTGCCTGGATGGCCGCCACATCCACCTATAACACCGCCACCCAATCCAGCGTGCCGCCCTGGGTGCGATCGCGCGCGGCGGCGATGCACATCGTGGTCGCCCTGGGTGCCTTCTCGCTGGGCTCAGCCTTTTGGGGCGCGGTATCCGATCTGGTCGGCCTGTCCGCGTCATTGGTGATGGCAGGCGTGCTGATGGCTGCCTGCCTGCTGCTGGTGCGCCCTTTCCCGCTGCGCATGGGTGAGGACCAAGAGGTGACGCCTGGCACACCGTGGGACGAACTTTTCGTGGCGGCAGAACCCAACCCGGAGGCAGGTCCGGTAGCTGTTGAAATGGGCTACCGCATCCGTCCCGGAGAAGACCGCGCCTTTCTTGACACCATCAGCCAGATGAAGGCCTCACGTCGGCGCGACGGTGCCACCTTCTGGCGCGTCTACAAGGACCTGGGTGAACCCTCCCGCTACGTGGAACGTTTCATTGTGAGCTCGTGGGCCGATTACCTGCACCAGCGTGCCCGTCAGACGGTGGCCGATCAAACGCTGGAAGCGGAAGTAAGGGCCTTTCTGGCGCCCGGCGAGAGTACTCACATGTCGCACTACATCGCCGAGCGCTGAGGTCGCGTGCCTTCGGCTTGCGGCAAAATAGGCATCCTTTTCAGGATCACGCCATGGCCTTCGCCGACAACATCAAAAAACTTCCTCCCGTCACCCATTTGGCCGAGTTGCAACTTCTCGATGCCGCAGGCAAACTGCTTGCCTCCATCGAAAACAAACCAGGCAAGATAGGTTCACTGACCGTCTATGCGGCGCTGGCTGCCAAGCATGGCAGCATCAACGTCGCTGCCGCGCTAGAAGGTCTCGAACTCTTCGCCGAGCACACGGCCGATGCACGCGCCCATCCCGGCAGTCACCCTAACGTGGACCGGCTTTTTGACGTCATTGCCTCAGGTCAGGCACTGGCGGTCAAGCTGATCCCATCCTGAGCCCGTCTTTTCGGGGCTTTCGCTGCGACCATCAAACCAGCCATGTCTTGCATGGCCTGGATATTTATCACCTCGGTTTGAATAAATTGTTCTTTATTTGGAACAATCTATCTCAATTTATAGGGCTAATCAAATAATAAATTCATAAATAAAATAATGCCATCGCCGATACACACCGTCATTGGCATTTTTTATCAAATAGGACATTGACCATGAAATTACTGCACGTTGACTCCAGCATCCTGGGTTCTTATTCTGTTTCGCGCCAACTCAGCGCTGAAATCGTGGCTGAATGGCGCAAGAACCGTCCCGACACCACAGTGGAATACCTTGACCTGGCCGTGAACGCACCCAACCACTTCAGTGCTGATGCCATCGCCATCAAGGGTGTCGCCCAGCCCGAACCCACCGAAGCACAACGCGCAGAAAACGCCCTGTCGGAAAAACTGGTCAGCCAGTTCCTGGCTTCTGACGTGATCGTCATTGGCGCACCGTTCTACAACTTCTCGATCCCGACCCAACTCAAGGCCTGGATCGATCGTTTGGCGCAACCCGGCCGTACCTTCACCTACACCGAAAAAGGCCCGACTGGTCTGGCCACCGGCAAGACCGTGATCGTGGCGTCCACGCGCGGCGGTGCTTATTCGACCAGCGAAGGTGGTCAGGCCATGGAACACCAGGAGAGTTACCTCAAGGTGGTGTTTGGTTTCTTCGGCATCACCGACGTGCGTATTGTTCGCGCCGAAGGCCTGTCCATGGGTGATGCACCCAAGGCTGCCGCGATCAGCGCCGCGCGCGCCGAACTGGAAGCTGCCACGGTCTAAAGTGTTCAGCTGCGGCGGGTGCGACGGCCCGCCGTTTTTTTGCTGGCTTGACGTTCAGCGGCTTGCCTGATCGTCGTTTGTTTTGCCTGATCGACTTGATCCAGGCAAAGCAAGGTGTCAACATGGGACATAAAGCGGTTCAGGTAATCAGGCGAGAGTTCGCGCATCAGCGCGAGTGAACGCAAAACCAGCATGTGTGAATTGATGGGGCCGGCATTTTTGGGTGCCTGATCCAGTGCCTTGTTCACTTGCCGGTCAACACTGAGTTTGGACCAGGTATTGCGGAAATACCTGATACTTTTCAACTCCGGACGCGCCCTACCCGCAATAGTCGGCGAAAAATCCCAGCCTCCCTCTGCAGCTTTCGGCGCATGGTGCGCGATATGGCGGACCAGTTCAGCCAGCGGCTTGTGATATGAGCTTGACAGTGGTGCGTCACTGGCCGGCTTGGCCTGGCCCTCAGCTTGCGCCATGCACGTTTTCAATTCCTGCAGCGCCTGGGCCAGCCTCGAGTCGAGCAGTTGCCTGACCTGGCCCTGGTAAGCGCTGGCGCGATCAGCCAATGCTTGCAGGTGATACAGGCGCACGGGTTCCAGCTGCTCCGCTCCCGCCTGTCGCAAGGCGCCAATCTGCTGGCGGATGTCAGCCGACGGATCAGCTTGCACATGCACCCTGCCATCCGGCCCCGCATCACTCATGGCGCTGCCGTTTTCGTATTGGTGTTTTTAGGCACCGGTGCCATTTCGACGCGCCTGTTTTGCGAGCGCGCTGCCTCACTCTCATTGGGCACCACCGGTTGCTCCGAGCCAAAGGCTGCCGCAAACACCATGGAAGACGGCATGCCCTCCTCGATCAAAACCCGCGTCACCGTGAGTGCCCGCTGGGCAGATAACTCCCAGTTGTCAACAAACCGGGAATTGCCGTCCCGGATCGACCGGTCGTCGGTAAACCCACTCACCATCAGCAGTTCATCGCGCGATGCCAGATAGGCGCGCAACGGTGTCACAAGACTGTTGAGCAGTTGACGGCCGTCGGGTTGCAACTGGTCGGAATTCAATGCAAACAGGACGCGGCCACTGATGCCGATGCGCCCGTTGTTCAAGGTGATCCGCCCCGAGGCCAGCGGAACGGCCAGGGCTTTCTCGAGCGTCATGCGCCGCTGTTCTTCCTGTTGCCGCTTGTTGATTTCGGCTTCCAGGTGGCTTGCCAATTCCATCTGGACTCCCAGCACACCCACCAGGATCAACACAAACGCTCCCAGCAGACCCGACATCAGGTCGCCAAAAACGGCCCAGACCGGCGCGGTTTGTTCAATGCCGTCGCTGTCTTCCATCAGCTCACCTCTTCGGCGGAGCGCGCCTGGCGTGTCGGGAGTTGGCGCAACTCTTCGAATATTTCTTTTTGCGACATCAGGCTCAGGTCGATGATTTCGCGCGCCTGGGCGACGTAATAGGCGAGCTGGTCGTCGCTCCTGGCCATGGATTTGTCCATTGCGGCCTCGATGCGTTGCAGATGGCCCATCAGTTTCTCGTTGGTCTGGCCAAACGCGTTCACCGCCAGACCAAAGGCCTCGCTCAGGCTCGACACATCCACCGCACTGCTGGTCACCTGGGCGGCAATATCCGAGACCGCGATCTCGTCGGGGG
>JBEGLK010000137.1:0-6919 GCA_041183605.1 Pseudomonadota bacterium | reverse complement strand
CGCGAGGACATGCCGCGCCACACGTAAATAGTTTATTACAACCTTGGGCCACACAGGTAGGGGTTCACGAGCGGCGCGCCGTACACGAGCACGCGGCGGGTCGGCATTTCCGCACGCAACTCTTTTGTCGTGTGCCGTGCTGGATCCTTCAGGATGTAAACGACTTCATCCACAGCACTCATGCGTCCTGCCGCATTCTTCTCCAGCCGGACCTCGAAGATCTTCTGCTTGTTCAAGTACGTGATGATATCGTCATTGGATGGCGGCTCTCCGTCTTGGAACTCGTAGGCATCGACCACCCGCAGCCACGCGGCCCGCATGCGCTGGCAGAACTGGAGCCTGCTGTTCCGGCTCTGCGACCACAGCCCGTTCTGCTGGCAGAAGGCCTTGTACGCGGGCGTCGTTATGGAATCCGCGTCCTGAAGATTGTTTCCTTTCTTGCAGCACGCCGGCCACCGGAATCTCTTTGCCGCGGACCGGTCGGCGACTCTCGTGGCAGCTTCGCCCTGCGCACGCGCCTCCGCAGGCGCGTTCTTCAGCGCCGCCGCCTCTCGAATATCGCGGACCCAATCGCACAGATCCGAGGGGTAGAACCAGAAGCCAAACAGTTTCTCCTGCGATGTTGCAAAGCGCTCCATCAGCCTCGTCTGGTACTCGCGCAGGAAGTGCACCGTGTTGGTCGCAAACTCCTTCCGGATGTACGCCGACCAGCGCCCGCGCGCGACGTCCACAAAATTCCGGCCGCACAAGATCCGCAGGTCGCTGATGTGGTGTGCAGGAATCGAAGCGCCGTCTGCATACTGCTCCTCTTCCGACACCCGAACGTCTTGAAATTCACCGCGAAGGTTGAAGTTTTGATACAAAGCTCGGAACTTCACCACGACGGCGTGCCACAAGGCGTTAGACTCTTTCAACACCAACAACCACCGCGCCTTCGTGACTGGTTCCGCCGCCTGCAGCTGCATCCAGCTTGGTTTTTTGGGCGTCGCTTGCTCCACATCGCCCCCCGCTGCTTCCTCAAACGTTTTCCCCGTGAAGCAATGTGCCTGCGCCTCGCTGAGCATCTGTCCAAATGCGTCCTTGTAAGCCGTGTACACCCCTTTGTACTTCTCGTTGTTTTCCAATGACAGAGCTTTTTGCAATTTAGCGTGTAAGGCGTTGTTTTCCAATGACAGAGCTTTTTGCAATTTAGCGTGTAAGGCGTTGACATACTCCATGCGTCTTTTCTCCAGGAACGCTTCACTGGCCGCAGACGGGTCGCCCCTGCGCTCCCGTTCAGGCGGGGGCTGCCAAGCTGGGGCGCCCCTGCCCACATCTTCATGCCGCGGGGGCTGCGCATCCTGCTCCTGTTGTTGGCTTGGCGTGGTGTAACCACCCTGCGGTTTTTCTTGCTCTTCAACAGAAGCCGTGGGTGTCTGTGCATTGCGAGACCTAGCGTCCCACGCGTTAGGCCTCGAGGGAGGAAACTTTGCTGGCGGCTTCTCAGACACCGTGAACTTGCTCGCCTTGCGATAGTGGATGTATCGCTTGTCAGTCGTGATCAAGTTTGTAAATATGGTTAGCATTTGCGTTGTAGTATTATTGTCAAACGTCAGTTTTGGATCATGAAGTACATTCCAACAATGCTGTAGAGTCGCTCCGCGTGCTGGACTTTTTAGTGCATTATTCTCTTTCAATTTATCCCTGTCCAGATTGCGCACTCGCAATAACTGTGATTGTTTTGATCGTTCGCTCATGTGTGTGTTTTTGATTTGTTGCTCTTGTTTATTTCTTGCATTGCCATATTTTACGTAATCCTCACGTAACTTTTCCATCAGTTGTGCTGCAAGACTTGTGACTGTTTTGGGCACACTGCCTGCATTGTATGTGGTGTCTTTCTTGTTCAAAATTTCGAAGAATGCCAGTGCCTTGATTGTGAGTTCGTCACGCATGTCCGTGCTAATATTTGTGTACAAATACTCCAAACATGTAGCGAGGGGATCCAACTTAGGTATTTGATATTGTTTTTTGAAGTCAAGAAAAATGTTGGAAATATGTTTTTTGTCTGGTTTGGCGTTCAAATGTTTGTGCTCCTGTGTTTGTTCTTCCCTTGTAGGTCTGAGAGTTCCTTTCCAGCCACGCTTCTGCGCGCGCTGGCCGCTCATGCCCAATACCCCGGTGACCTGATCATCGTCGATTTCGGCACCGCCACCACCATTGACGTCGTCGATTTCAATGGCGCCTACAAAGGCGGGATTATCGCACCGGGCATCAACCTGTCGCTCGATGCGCTGGTCAATGCCATTCCTGATCTTCTGTTTGAGGTAGACATACGCGGCACCTACCTCGGCATCTGGACTCGGCAGGAACATTTGCTTGCAGCCGAGAAGGAGCGATTGCTGAACCATACGGTCACTGAGATGTTACCGCCTGTTGCAGCGTCCATTTGTATGGAGGCGATTGAAGAGGCGGACAGAAACGATGTCTCATACGGCAAGCGGATGCAGCTTCAAATTGGCGGAGCAAGCCGGTGGTTTGAGTTGTCTGTTGCCAAACAAAAAGCCGTTGACCATGGCGAGCCTCATTTTGTGACCCTGTCCCGCGACATCACGGATCGTGTGGAGGCGGAAGAGCGGATTCAATACCATGCCATGCACGATGTGCTGACTGGCCTGCCCAATCGGGCCTTGTTGTTTGAATTGATCAAAAAAGCCGTGCTGATTGCGCGCCGCGAGCAGGGCCTGCTTTGCGTGATTTTTCTTGATCTCGACACCTTCAAGCCGGTCAACGACACTTTTGGGCATGCCGTTGGGGACTTGTTGCTCCAGGAAGTGGCGAGTCGCATCCAGAAATCCATTCGCGACTCGGATACCGTGGCACGCCTTGGTGGAGATGAATTTGTAATTTTGCTACCCAAGATCAGGGCGGTGGATGATGCCCTGTTTGTCGCCAACAAGGTCGGCGCAGCACTCAGGGCGCCTTATGTGATCGATGGGCATGAGTTGCACATCTCGGCCAGTTTTGGTCTGTCGCATTTTCCAGAGCAGGGTGACGATATTGACCAGCTGCTGATGCACGCCGACAAAGCCATGTATGCCGCCAAAGCGCAGGGTCGCGACACGGTTTGTGTGTATCACGACGCACTTTGAATCACCGGTATACGAGCACCGGAATTTTGGAGTGGGTCAGCACCTTGTTGGTCTCGCTGCCCAATAACAAGGCGCTGACGCCGCGGCGGCCGTGTGAGGCCATGAAGATCAGGTCGCAGCCGTTGGCTTCGGCGGCCTGAATGATGAGTTCATGCGGGCGGTTACCGAGCAGCACCACCTTGTTGGCTATGACACCCGCCTCGCGCGCCAGCTTCTCTGCCTCGTCCAGAATCGTGTTGGCTGCCTCGTCCAGACACTCGTTGACTTCTTGGGTGAATTGCGGGCCGCTGATGCCGCCCATGCCGTCATAACTTGCGGGCGCATCCGGTTCAGCATAAAACAGCGTGATACGCGCACCGGTTTCCTTGGCGTACAAAACGGCGCGGGCGACCGTGTCCTGGGACAAATGGGAGCCATCGGTGGGAACCAGAATATGTTTGAACATGGTGTGCCATCCTGTTGTAAATAGGGCTCAGTGGCCGGGCCTTTGATGGTCCCGGTCGGGGCGTCTGTAGGGGTCGACGTGTGTCATCATGTTGATGACCCGGTGTCGTTGCATGACGCGGTCGCGGGCCGCGACGGCAATGTCGTGACCCTGCTCGACGCTCAGCGTGGCGTCCACTTCGAGGTGGGCATCAACCACAATCATGTCGCCCATCTTGCGGGTGCGCACGTCGTGCACATTGCTGATGCCGGGGGTGTCCAGCAGGGTCTGGCGGATGGCCTGCACCTCGGCCACGTCCACCGCGCGGTCCATCAGGTCGTGCAAGGCGTCCCAGCCAAAACTCCAGCCCATCCGGGTCACCATGAAGCCCACGATGGCGGCGGCAATCGGGTCCAGGATCGGGTAGCCCATCAGGTTGCCGATGATGCCGACGCCCACCACCAGCGAGGACGCAGCGTCCGAGCGGGCGTGCCAGGCGTTGGCGACCAGCATGCTGCTCTTGACCTGTTTGGCCACCTTCAGCATGTAGCGAAACAACAGTTCCTTGGCGGTGAGTGCACCCGCGGCCACCCACAGCGCGGTGATGTGCACGCTGGCAATCGACTCGGGATTTTGCAGTTTGGCCGCAGCCGACCACAACATGCCCAAGCCCACCGCCAGCAACAGGGCGCCCAGCACCAGCGAGGCGGCGGTCTCGAAGCGTTGGTGGCCATAGGGATGGTCTTCGTCGGCGTCTTTTTGGCTATGGTGGCTGGCAAACAGCACCACAAAATCGGCCACCAGGTCCGACAGGGTGTGAATGCCGTCGGCAATCAGACCTTGTGATTTGGCCAGAACACCGGCCACGATCTGCGAGATGCTCAGAACCAGATTGACGGCCACACTGACCCAGGTAGATCGCTTGGCAGCGGCTGCGCGTTCAGCAGGGGTGAACTGGCTGTCTTCGTCGTTGTCTGGAAATTCGTCAGTTTGCATGGGGCAATTCAACAGATGGCAGGCCTGAAGTTTAGGCTACTCAAAGCTGGTCCGGTCTGAAAGACACTCTTCATACAATCGGGCCATGAATTTTCTAGACATGTTGCGCAATGCCGAGCGCCAAAACGGCTCCATGTTGTGTGTCGGGCTGGACCCCGAGCCAGCCAAGTTCCCGGGCACCTTGAAGGGCGACGCCAGCAAGATCTACGATTTTTGCGCCGCCATTGTGGATGCCACGGCCGACCTGGTGAGCGCCTTCAAACCGCAAATCGCCTACTTTGCCGCGCACCGCGCGGAGGACCAACTGGAGCGCCTGATGGCGCACATGCGCCGCGCCGCGCCGGCCGTGCCCATCATTCTGGATGCCAAGCGTGGCGACATCGGCAGCACTGCCGAGCAATATGCCAAGGAAGCTTTTGAACGCTACGGCGCCGACGCTGTCACGCTGTCGCCGTTCATGGGATTTGACACCATTCAGCCTTACCTGAAGTACCACGGCAAAGGCGCCTTCTTGTTGTGCCGCACCTCCAATCCAGGGGGCGACGATTTTCAGAACCAGCGACTGAGCGGTGTGGCAGGTGAGCCGCGCCTGTACGAACACATTGCGCAACTGGCGCAGGGGCCGTGGAACCTGAACGGCCAGCTGGGGCTGGTGGTGGGGGCCACTTACCCGGCCGAGATCGAACGCGTGCGCGCGCTGGCACCCACGTTGCCGCTGTTGATTCCGGGGGTCGGTGCGCAGGGTGGTGACGCGCTGGCCACCGTCAAGGCGGGGTGGCGTGACAACGGGCCGATCATCGTGAATTCATCACGCGCCATCTTGTATGCATCCAACGGCGCCGACTTTGTCCAGGCGGCGCGCCAGGAAGCCCTGCAAACCCGCGCCGTGTTGCAGGCCGCGCGCGGTTAATCTCCGCGCGCCTCCAGCCTGGCTTTCAGGAAGCCGCCGGTGCCGTAACGTGTCACGCGGCCATAAAAGCGGCGTTTGAGCTGTTGCACCATGGCCGAATACGCGTCGATCAGCGCCGGGGCAATGGTGAAACTGTCGTAGTTCACCACCACCGTCACCCGTTCTTTGAGTGGCTCCAGCAGTGCGGTGACCTGGGATTCGATGGCCTTGACGTCGTTCATGTTGTCCACCGCCAAACCTTCGAAGTTGATAAACAGCAGCTTGCGGGCGACGTCAAGCTCCAGTCGTTCGGCCAGCGGGGTCGCCAGCAGGCGCTGGCGCAGGCCCATGGGACTATCTGCAAACAGGGCGGCTTCCATCACTTTCAGCTGTGGGCTGATCAGCGGACAGAAATCCATTTGCCCCAGCACGTCGCGCTGCAGGTCCACACCCGGCGCCAGCTCAATCAGTTCCAGCACGGGCGCCTCCGGGCTGCCTGCCAGCTGGAACACACAACGCTCGGTCACATACAACACATGCTGGCCACGACGGCGTGATTCACGCGCGCTGAAGGTGCGGTGCGCCACCTGCCGCACAAACTTGTGCTGCGTGCCTTCGCTGTGAATCTGCAGGCGGCCGTCCTCGATGCCGAGCTGCAGGTCGCCGGCCGTGAAGGTGCCGACAAAAACCACCGTCTTGGCGTTCTGGCTGATGTTGATAAAACCACCCGCGCCTGCCAGCTTGGGGCCGAATTGACTGACGTTGAGGTTGCCCTCGGTATCGGCCTGGGCCAGCCCGAGCACGGCCACGTCAATGCCGCCACCGTCATAAAAGTCGAACTGGCTGGGCTGGTCGATCACGGCTTGGGCGTTGATGGCTGCGCCAAAACTCAGGCCACCGGCCGGAATGCCGCCAATCACGCCGGGCTCTGCTGTCAGGGTTAGCAGGTTGAAAATTTTTTCTTCGGCGGCCACGGTGGCCACGCCCTCGGGCATGCCAATGCCCAGGTTGACCACGCTGTTGGGTTTGAGCTCGAGTGCCGCGCGCCGGGCAATCACCTTGCGCTCGCTCAGGGCCATGGGTTCAATCTGGTCCATGGGTACACGAATCTCGCCCGAGTAGGCCGGGTTGTAGGCCTCGGAAAAGGTTTGCATGTGGTGCGCCGGATCGGTGGCAATCACCACCGCATCGACCAGCACGCCCGGCACCTTGACGCTGCGCGGGTGCAGGGTGTTGCGCTCGGCCAGCCGTTCGACCTGGGCGATCACGATGCCGCCACTGTTGCGTGCGGCCATGGCAATCGCCAGCGCCTCGAGTGTGAGTGCCTCCCGCTCCATGCTCAGGTTGCCGTCCGGGTCGGCGGTGGTGGCGCGGATGATGCCCACCTGGATCGGGAACGCTTTGTAGAACAGGTAGTCCCGGCCGTTGATGGCCATGCGCTGCACGATGTCCTGGGTGGTTGCGGTGTTGAGCTTGCCGCCG
>JBEGLK010000136.1:0-6494 GCA_041183605.1 Pseudomonadota bacterium | reverse complement strand
TGTCAAGCCTGCCGCCACCGCGGCCGCGCTGCCACCCGAGGAGCCGCCCGGCACGCGCTGCAGATCCCAGGGGTTACGAGACACGCCATAAGCCGAGTTTTCATTGGCCGAGCCCATGGCGAATTCGTCGCAGTTGAGTTTGCCCAGGGTCACCATGCCCGCCTGCGCCAGGCGATTCACCACCGTGGCATCAAAGGGTGAACGGTAGCCTTCGAGCATGCGTGACCCGGCCGTGGTGGGGAAGTCGCGGGTGACGAAGATGTCCTTGTGGGCGATGGGCACGCCTTCCAGCAGGCCACCTTGGCCTGCATCCAGCCGGGCCTGGGCGGCCTGGGCTTGCGCCTGGGTGACCTCGGCGTTCACGGCCAGAAAGGCCCCGGTGTTATCCCCGTGCGCGTGCGAGCCTGCCAGGTGCTGGGCCGCGCGTTGCTGAAAATGGGTGGCAACTTCCACCGCTCCGAGGCGGCGTTCGCGCAACTGTCGGGCCATCTCGGCCAGGCTCAGGTGGTGCAGATCGTTCATGGCTTACTCGATCACCCGGGGCACCAGGAAGAGGCCTTGCTCCACGGCCGGCGCGCTGCGCTGGTTGGCTTCGCGGTTGTTGGGCTCGCTGGCCAGGTCCTCACGCAGTCGCAAGGCGATGTCCTGCATGGCTGCGACGGGGTGGGCCAGGGGCTCGATGCCCTGGGTGTCCACGGCGCGCATTTGCACGGATCATCTGCTCGACCAGATCGAAAAATCCATTGAGTTGGCCAAGCATGCGCTCACTTTGGTCAGAACTCAGCGATAACCGGGCCAGCGAGGCGATGCGTCGAATGTCGTCGGGTTGCAAAGACATGGTGTTGAAGCCCCCTCAACAAGGTAGGGCCCCCCTGTACGAACGGGTTGGAGACTGGTGATCGGGTATTATCTCGCCTTTGCCTCACCCCCTTGAGGCACTGCCATTTGACGGGGCGACTGAGCCGCTATGCGCTGTTTGCCGTCGCCCCCCGTAGTTGATCGATGCGAGACCCCGCTTGCCTGTTGCGCGTGGTCCTGAGAGGACTGTATGTTTGGAGCTTTTCGTCGGTATTTCTCCACCGATCTGGCCATTGACCTGGGCACGGCCAACACCCTGATTTATGTTCGGGGCAAGGGTATTTTGCTGGACGAACCGTCCGTGGTTTCGATCCGCCATGAGGGTGGGCCCCAGGGCAAGAAAACCATCCAGGCGGTGGGCCACGAAGCCAAAGCCATGCTCGGCAAGGTGCCGGGCAACATCGAAGCGATTCGCCCCATGAAAGACGGCGTGATCGCGGACTTCACGGTCACCGAGCAAATGCTCAAGCAGTTCATCAAGATGGTGCATCCGCGCTCGGTGCTCAAGCCCAGCCCGCGCATCATCATCTGCGTGCCCTGTGGCTCCACCCAAGTTGAGCGCCGTGCCATCCGTGAGTCCGCCTTGGGTGCAGGCGCCTCCGAGGTGTACCTGATTGAAGAGCCCATGGCGGCCGCTATCGGTGCCGGCCTGCCGGTCAGCGATGCCAGTGGTTCGATGGTGGTCGACATTGGCGGGGGCACCACCGAAGTGGGCGTGATTTCCCTGGGTGGTATGGTCTACAAAGGCAGCGTGCGTGTGGGTGGCGACAAGTTCGACGAGGCCATCATCAACTACATCCGCCGCAACTACGGCATGCTGATTGGTGAGCCCACCGCCGAAGCGATCAAGAAGAGCATTGGTTCTGCATTCCCCGGCTCCGAAGTCAAGGAGATGGAGGTCAAGGGCCGAAACCTTTCTGAAGGTGTGCCGCGTTCCTTCACCATCTCGTCCAATGAGATTCTGGAAGCCTTGACCGACCCGCTCAACAACATCGTGTCGGCGGTCAAGAATGCGCTCGAGCAAACGCCGCCTGAACTGGGCGCCGACATTGCCGAGCGCGGCATGATGCTCACGGGCGGTGGCGCCCTGCTGCGTGACCTGGACCGTTTGCTCGCCGAGGAAACCGGCCTGCCGGTGCTGGTGGCCGAAGACCCGCTGACCTGCGTGGTGCGCGGTTGCGGCATTGCGCTGGAACAAATGGAACGTCTGGGCTCCATTTTCACCAGCGAATAAACGGGCCACACAGCGATGCCACTCGGTACGCTGGACGGCACACCACCGCCGTTTTTCAGGCAGGGTCCGTCCGCCCTTTCCAAGCTTGTTTTTTTCAGCGCGCTGGCGCTGTTGTTGATGGTGGCCGATCTGCGTTTTCAGGTGATCAACCCGCTGCGCAGCGTGATTGCCACGGCGCTTTACCCGGTGCAGTGGCTGGCGCTGCGTCCGGTGGTCTGGGGCCAGGGCGGCAGCCAGTATTTTGAGTCCCTCAGCCAGTCCCAGACCCGCGAGGCGGCGGCAAAGTACCAGCTCGGCCTGCAGTCCCAGCGCGCCCAGCAGGTGGAACAACTCGCGCTGGAAAATGCCCGACTGCGCGCTCTGCTTGACATGCGCGCACGCATCAACACGCCAGCGCTGGCAGCGCAGGTCCTGTATGAAGCCGCTGATCCCTACACCCGCAAAGTCATCATCGACAAGGGCGCCCTGGCGGCCGTGACAGCAGGCGCGCCGGTGCTCGATGAGGTTGGCATTTTGGGCCAGGTGACCCGGGTTTATCCCATGGTGAGCGAAGTCACCCTGATCACCGACCCCAACCAGGCTATCCCGGTGCTCAATGTGCGCACTGGTGTCCGCGGGCTGGCTTTCGGCAACACCACTGTCGCCAGCGGGACGCTGGAATTGCGCTACATGGATGCCAATGTGGACATGGCGGCGGATGACCTGCTGACCACCAGCGGCGTCGATGGCGTTTACCCGCCGGGCCTGCAGGTGGGCCGCGTGCTCAAAATTGAACGCCGGTCCGATTCGGCTTTTGCCCGCATCACGGCACAGCCTGTTGCCCGGCTGGATGGCAGCCTGCATGTGCTGGTATTGCAGCCTGTGACCGACCAGTTGCCTGCCCGGCCAGCCGCTCCCGTCGAAAACGGACGCAGCAAAAAAGGGGGGCAGCCATGATCATGCCGCGCGGACAACAGTTGTTGCTGCCAGCAAGCTCGCTCTTCATCTGGAGCAGTCTGCTGGCCGCACTTTGCTTCAACATGCTGCTCAACATGGGGTTTTTTGGTCGTGCCGCCTGGCTCCCCGACCTGCTGGCCTTGGTGCTGGTGTTCTGGACCATCCATCAGCCCATGCGCGTGGGCATGACAGTGGCTTTTGTGCTGGGTCTGGTCATGGATGTGCACCAGAGTGCGCTGCTTGGGCAACACGCCCTGGCCTACACCGTGCTGAGTTTCCTGGCGATTGCCATGCACCGCCGTCTGCTCTGGTTCAGTGCGCCGTCACAAGCCGTTCACGTTTTGCCCCTGTTCGTGGCGGCCCATGCACTGACGCTGATCGTGCGTATGATCTCCGGCGACGACTTTCCTGGCTGGTCGATGTTGCTGGCACCGGTGCTGGAAGCCTTGCTTTGGCCGCTTGTCAGTGTGGTGCTGCTGTCGCCGCAAAAACGCGCGCCCAACCCGGATGCCAACCGGCCCCTGTAAGCGTCATGGGTGTAGTTGTCCTGAGTAAGCGCGCATGAAGATCATCCGCAACGTCCAACTCGAACTGGCACGTTTTCGCCTGCGGGTGCTGGTGGCCAGTATCATGGTGTTGCTGTGTTTCGGGCTGCTGGCAGTCCGGCTTTTTTATCTGCAGGTGATCCGCCACGACGATTTGCGTGATCAGGCTGAAAACAACCGCACTGCGGTGGTGCCGATCGTGCCGAACCGGGGCCTGATCCTGGACCGCAATGGCATTGTGCTGGCCACCAATTATTCGGCCTACACGCTGGAAGTCACGCCCGCCAAAGTGCCTGACCTGACAAAAACCATCGATGAGCTGGCGCAAATTATCGAGATCACTCCGCGTGACCGTCGGCGCTTCAAGAAGCTGCGCGAGGAGGGCAAGAGTTTTGAGTCGATCCCGCTGCGCAGCCGCCTCACCGATCAGGAAGTCGCCCGTTTTGCCGCGCAGCGCTACCGCTTTCCGGGGGTCGATATCAAGGCGCGGCTGTTTCGCAACTACCCGTATGGCGAATTGGCCAGTCATGTGATTGGATACATCGGGCGCATCAACGCGGCAGAAAAAGAAACACTCGACGACTCGGATGACGCGGCCAATTACCGCGGCACCGAGTACATCGGCAAACTCGGCATCGAGCAGAGTTTTGAGACGCAATTACATGGCGTCACCGGCATTGATGCCATGGAAACCTCGGCGGGTGGCCGTGCCGTGCGGCGCCTGTCCAGCGAGGCTTCAACCCCGGGGAGCACCATCAAGCTGTCGATTGACATCAAGCTGCAAAAACTGGTGGAAGACATGTTTGGCGAGCGTCGCGGAGCGCTGGTGGCGCTGGACCCCAAAACCGGGCAGGTGCTGGCCTTTGTCAGCAAGCCCACCTTCGACCCGAACCTGTTTGTCGAGGGCATTGATCAGGAAAGCTGGCAGGACCTGAACGAATCGATCGACAAGCCTCTGCTAAACCGCGCGCTGCGTGGCACCTACCCGCCCGGCTCCACCTACAAGCCCTTCATGGCGCTGGCGGCACTGGTCACCGGCAAGCGTTCTGCCAGCATGCAGGTGAACGATCCCGGCTATTTCATGTTTGGTGGCCACCGTTTTGGCAGCCCTGAAAACGAGCGCGGCGGCATCATGGACATGCACCGCGCCATTGTCGAGTCGAGCAACGCCTATTTTTACTCGCTGGCCAACGAGCTGGGTGTTGATGTCATGCACGACTTCATGAAGCCACTGGGTTTTGGCCAGGTCACCGGCATTGACATCCATGGCGAGGTGCGCGGCGTGTTGCCCAGCACCGACTGGAAGCGCAACTACTACAAACGTCCGGAGCAGAAAACGTGGTACCCCGGCGAAACCATTTCACTGGGCATCGGCCAGGGTTACAACAGTTTCACCATGCTGCAACTGGCGCAAGCCACCGCGATTCTCGCCAACAATGGCATCAAGCACGCGCCGCAATTGGTGCTGGCGACCCAGGACACCAGCAGCCAGGTCAGTGTGCCGGTGGCCCCGCAGCCGGCAGAAAATCTGGGCTTCAAGCAGGAACACATCGACATCATTCGCAAGGCCATGGTGGGCGTGACGCAAGAAGGGACCTCGCGCAATGTTTTTGCCGGCGCGGCTTACCTCAGCGGCGGCAAAACAGGCACAGCGCAAGCCGTGACGATTGGCAAAAACGAAAAATATAACGCCGCCCGCATGGAAGAGCGCCAACGCGACCATTCACTCTACATTGCTTTTGCGCCGGCCGAAGACCCCAAGATGGTGATCGCCGTGATTGTGGAAAACGCCGGTTTTGGCGCCGTCTCGGCGGCCCCCATGGCGCGGCGCGCTTTTGATTATTGGCTGCTCGGTCAATACCCCAGCGAGCAGGACCTGGCCCTGGTGCGCAAGGGGCAGGCCGGCGCGCCTGTGGGCCAACCGCGCGTTGCGGCAGACGTGGCCTGGCCGCGCGGTGCAGAAGCCGTGCCGGTGGTGGCGCCCGCCTCGGCCACTGCCTCGGCAGCAAGCCGGCGCTGAGGGAAAAATCAAGAACGCCTGGCTTCAGCGTAAAAATGCGTCGTAACTGGTCTTGAGGATCAGGGCGCTGACCACCAGCAAGAAAACGATACGCACAAAACCGGTGCCGTGTTTGAGTGCCAGCCTTGTGCCAGCCAGGCTGCCGATCACATTGGCCAGCGCCATGGCCAGCACAAAATGCCACCAGATGTGCCCCTTGGCGATGAACAGCGCCAGCGCAGACACGTTGGTGGCGGTATTGACCAGCTTGGCTGCCGCCGAGGCGCTCAAAAAGTCGTAGCCGAGCAGGCGCACAAACAAAAACACCAGGAAGCTGCCGGTGCCGGGTCCAAAAAATCCGTCGTAAAACCCGATCGTGGCGCCAATACCGGCGGCGATGAGTTGTTCCTGCGCACCGGAATAACTGGGCGCATGGGTGCGACCCAGTTCCTTTTTGGCCAGCGTATAGAGCAACACCAGGAGCAGCACAAACGGCAGCGCCTTGCGCAAGAAGTCCGGTGACAACACGGTGACCGTCCAGGCTCCGGCAAACGAGGCCAGCAGTCCTGCGCCCGCCGCTGGCAACAGGGCACTCCAGCGCATGTGCACTTTTTGGCTGTATTGCCAGGTGGCCATGCCCGTGCCCCACACCGAGGCACCCTTGTTGGTGCCAAACAATGTGGCCGGGTGCGCGTTGGGAAAGGTGGCAAACAGGGCGGGAACCAGAATCAGGCCGCCGCCGCCCACAATGGAGTCGACAAAACCGGCAAACAGCGAGGCAACGGAGACAATGAACAATTCCATGGCCACATTGTCAAGCCAAATGAAAAAGGCACCGGGGTTGCCGGTGCCTTGTCTTTTTTGTAGTTTGACCCTTACGGGTTTGATCTCCTGGGGCCTCTCGCTTCTGACAGAACACGTC